>SCUQ01000321.1 GCA_004297635.1 Rhizorhabdus sp.
CTCGATGCGTGGCGGGTGACAATTTTTGTCGTACCGATCCGGGCCGGGCAAGTCGCGCATGCGCGAATTCTGCGATTGCCCGGTGCGCCCACGCGGCCTATTCAGGCGCGGACGGAATGAGCTTTTCCCAGTCAAGGCATGCGCCGGGGAGCGCGTTGGGGCCTTGTACGGTGATCGGCCTACCCGATACATCCAGTATGGATCGATCGAGGGACACGGAGCTGATGCGGGGCGTTTCAGAGGCAGGAGATGCCAAGGAGTCTGACATGGACGCGGTGAGCGCCAGCAATCCCTTCGATCTGCCCGAACCTGCGCCGCGCGCGAAGCGCAAGGCGGCGCGATCCGCCGACGAGAGCGGGAAATGGCCGGTAGCGGTGCGCGCGGCGGTGATCACCGGCTCCGCCGCGGCGCTCTGGGGCCTGCTCTGGCTGGGTTACAAGGCGCTGTAGGCGACCTCAGTCGCGGGACTTCGCCGGCGCCCAGGTCTGATAGGTCTGGCCGCGCCAGCTGTCGGTAAGGCCGACGAAAATCGCACTGATCGACCAGAATAACTCGCCGATCTGCCCGAATGGCCGGATATGCGCGCGTGCCAGGAACAGCGTGATGATCGCCGTCGCCCACAGCGCGATCGCCCATCCCGCCTCGCCGGCGAGCAGCAGCGCGCCGGTCGCACACAGGCCGCTCAGCGCCAGGATCGGCAGGCCCAGCCAGCGCAGCAGCTTGTGCGAGACATATTTGTAGATGTCCGCGGCACCATAGCTGCGCCATAGCTGCGGCCACAGATGGCGGTGGGTGTTGAAGGCGCGGCAGGCGATCCGGCGCTTGCGGCGGAACTCGTCGGCGGAGGCCGTGGCGTTCTTCTCATAGGCCAGGACATCGCCGGCATGGATCAGCCGATAGCCCGCGAACGTCGTGCTCATCGATACCGTCATGTCGTCGAGCAGATGCGGCGGCACCACCGGATAGAGGCTGCGGCGGGTCGCGAAGATCGATCCATCCGCGCCCATGATCGATCCGGAACGTGACTCCTGTCGCTTGATCCACTCCTCCAGCCGCCAGTAAAGCCCGCTGACCTCGGTGGTCAGGCTGTCCTTGTCGTTGATGTAGCGCAGCGTCCCCGCGACGCCGCCGACCTGGGGATCGCTGAAATAATCGAGCAGCCGGTCGATGGCGAGCGGATCGAGCAGCACATTGGCGTCGGTGAAGATGCAGATGTCGGCATGGCTGCTCGCGACCATGCGCCGCATGCCCGTCGCCTTGCCGGTCCGTTCGGTCGAGGGCACGACCCGCAGCAGCTCGGGCCGGGCGGCCAGCATGTCCAGGGTCCGGTCGCTGCTCATGTCCGAATAGGCAACGATGTCGATCGCCGGATGCAGCGCCTTGATCGCATCCAGGTTGACGATCTTGGCGGGCAGCGCGCGTTCCTCATTATAGGCGGCGAAGAACAGGGCCGCGCTGCGCGGACGCGGGCCGCTGCCCCGCCGCACCGGCTTTTCGGGAAACAGCAGCAGGCTGAGCGGGTAGCTGACATAGGGATGCAGGAAGAGCAGCAGCAGCACCGCCGACAGGACGGCCAGGATGATGATCACGGGTGGTGCCTCCTCATAGCGAGAATTTGATGCCGATCAGCGCGCGCTGGCCCGAGAAGCGGTCGCTGGCGATGGTGGCGCTGCGCTGCACATGCTGGAGCGAAGCGGTCATCGAGGTCAGCCGGCTGAGCAGATAGGTGCCCCGCAGCTCGGCGCGATATTCGGTCGCTCGGCGCGGAATGCCGATATAGCTGATCCGGTCGTAGCTCCCCTCGGCCGTCAGCACGACATTGGGCAATATCTCGCGGTCGATCCCGGCCTTCACCGTGGTGACGAGCTGGCCCTCGACGGTCGGCGCGCTCGATTCGCTGACCCGGCGCGCCGCCTCCAGTCGGAAGCTGGTGCGCGGGATGACGTTCCAGATCGCCCTGGCATTCAGGCTGAGGCCCTTGGCATCGTTGAGCCGCGCGTCCTTGAAACGCTGAACCAGATATCCCGCCCGCGCCTCGATCGAGACATGCTCGTTGGGCCGCCAGAGGAAGCCGCCCTCGATCGTCCCGCCCCGCGAGTTGCGGTTGACGCCCCCGCCCGAGCGCTGGTCGAACTGCCGCTTGTTGAAGCTGCCCGCGACGATCGCCGAGAGCGAGCCCGACAGCGCATAGCCGAGCTTCAGCGAGCCCTGGTAGCGGGTGAAATCACGCTCCGCCTGGCTGACCTGCCGTCCGGCGAAGGATGTGTAAGCGCGATAATGGCGCCGATCGACCAGTGCACGCGCCTCGATCTGCACGAGGTTGGTGTCGCGGGCATAGGTCAGCGTGCCGCGCAGCTGGTCGTACAGCGCCGGGCGGCGCGCATCGCCGGGCGCGTTGATCTCCTCGCGCGGCTCGGCCAGCCGGTCATAGGAGCCGACCCAGCCGAGCGTGTCGGTCGCCGATATGTCGTAGCGCGCGATGCCCTTCGCGCCATATTCGGTGCGGCCTTCCCGGTCGAACGATGCGTATCGGCTGCGCCGCACATGGGCCTCGCCCGACAGCGCGTGGCGGCCCCAGTCGCTTTTCAGCAGCAGGTCGGCGGTCGCGGTCGCGGCGATGTCGGCGCGCGCACCGCGATCGCTGGCGCGGACGTTGGTCGTGGCCAGCGCGCCGAGCTCCACCGATGGCAGCGCGATCCAGGAACCCAGGCCGATACCGCGCGGCGCCCATTCGGGGCGCGGCTGATCGGCGATGCTGATCACGTCGCTCGTCAGTTGGGCTTGCGCGGGCGGGGCGGTGAAAACCGCCACCGACGCCATTGCCCAGAGGCGCAGCCGCGCCGTCATCGCTGGTTCAGGGCCGTCCGATGGAGGTGTAGTCGAAGCCCTGGGCGCGCATTTTGTCGGGCGGGTAGATGTTGCGGAGGTCGACGATGACGGGGGCGTTGAGGAGGCGTTTGACCCGGTCGAGGTCGAGGGCGCGGAACTCGTTCCAC
>SCUQ01000322.1 GCA_004297635.1 Rhizorhabdus sp.
CGCGGCAATCCCGCGACGATCTTCGTCCAGGTCACGCTCGCCGATCAGCGCCAGGCGACGATGCAGGCGTTCGAGGACGCGCTGACCCGCACCGTGCAGGTCAACGAGGCGTACCTGCTCAGCGGTGAATCGGACTATCTGTTGAAGGTCCAGGTTGCCGAAGGGGACAGCTATGAGCGTGTCCATCGCGAAGTCCTGTCGGCCCTGCCGGGCGTACAGCGGCTGGTGACGCAGATGACGCTCAGGACCTTGCTGAGCGGGGAATAATAAGGTCCAGCCTGAAACGGGACATCACCTTTCCCGCCGCTTGTTGCCGGGACAGGGAACAAATGCTAGTTGCCCGCCGCTATGCGCCCGGGGGATCGGGGGCGCGGGGAATGGGCCTGTTTCACACATGAAGTCCACCAACGCATGACGGACGGCGCGGCAGCCGGCGCAGGGCACGGCGACCCCGCCGCCCATGGCACGGAGCACGGCTCCGGGCATGGGCATGGCAGCATCGGCGCGATGGTGGTCGGTGCGATCGGCGTCGTCTTCGGCGACATCGGCACCAGCCCGCTCTACGCCTTTCGCGAGACCTTCGCCGGGCATCACCCGCTGCCGCCCGACCAGCTCCATATCCTTGGCGTCCTCAGCCTGATCTTCTGGTCGATGATGCTGGTCGTGACGTTCAAATATGTCGCGATCATCATGCGCGCCGACAACAAGGGCGAAGGCGGCAGCCTCGCCCTCCTCGCGCTGATCAACAGCAAGACCGAGGGCAAGCGCTGGAGCAAGGGAATCATCCTGCTCGGCGTGTTCGCGACAGCGCTTTTCTATGGCGACAGCATGATCACCCCGGCCATTTCGGTGCTGTCGGCGGTCGAAGGTCTGACGACGGTGGAGGCCGGCTTCGGCCCATGGGTGCTGCCGATCGCCGTCGGCATCCTGATCGGACTATTCATGATCCAGTCGCGCGGCACCGCGCGGGTCGGCCTGCTGTTCGGGCCGATCATGCTGGTCTATTTTACCGTGCTGGCGGTGCTGGGCGTCTGGCATATCCTGGGCAATCCGGCCGTGCTGGTTGCCCTGAACCCCTGGTATGCGGCGCGGTTCTTCATCGAGGAGGGATATTTCGCCTTTCTCGCGATGGGATCGGTGGTGCTGGCAGTGACCGGGGCCGAGGCGCTCTATGCCGATATGGGGCATTTCGGCCGCAAGCCGATCGGTCTTTCCTGGCTGGCGTTCGTGCTGCCGGCGCTGATGCTCAACTATCTGGGGCAGGGCGCGATGATCCTGTCGCAGGATATGGCGACGGCCCTCCAGACCATCCACAATCCCTTCTTCCTCCTGGCGCCCGAGATGCTGCGCCTGCCACTGGTCATCCTCGCCACGATGGCGACGGTCATCGCCAGTCAGGCGGTCATCACCGGGGCCTTTTCCGTCACCCAGCAGGCGATCCAGCTCGGCTTCATCCCCCGTCTGCGCATCACCCACACCAGTGCCGGGTCGATCGGCCAGATCTATATCCCGGCGATCAACTGGGGGCTGATGGTGATGGTGATCCTGCTGATCATCTCCTTCCGCACCTCGTCCAACCTCGCGGCGGCCTATGGCATCGCGGTGACGGGCGCGATGGCGATCGATACCTGCCTGATCGCGGTGGTGCTGATCCACCTGTGGGGCTGGAACAAGTGGCTGGCGGCGCCGCTGATCGGCGCCTTCGC
>SCUQ01000005.1 GCA_004297635.1 Rhizorhabdus sp.
CGCGCCTATGCCTATCTGACGACTGGCGAGCGCGGGCTGACCGAGACCGCCGAGAAACGGCTCCACATCCTGCAGAATATCGACACGCTCGGCGCCGGTTTCCAGATCGCCAGCCACGATCTCGACATCCGCGGCGCCGGTAATCTGCTGGGCGACGAGCAGTCCGGCCATATCAAGGAGGTCGGCTTCGAACTCTACCAGTCGATGCTGGAGGAGGCGATTCTCGAAGCCAAGGCGGGCGGGCTCACATCCGAGCTGAAGCGCGAGAACTTCTCACCGCAGATCAATGTCGATGCGCCGATCCTGATCCCCGAAACCTATGTGCCCGACCTCGATCTGCGCATGGGTCTGTACCGTCGGATGAACGAGGTGGAGACCCGCGCAGAGATAGAGAGCTTCGCCGCCGAGCTGATCGACCGCTTTGGCAAACTGCCGCAGGCAACCCAGAACCTGCTGACGGTGATCGAGATCAAGCTCAACTGCCGCAAGGCCTGCGTCGCCAAGATCGACACCGGCCCGCGCGGCGCGCTGGTGAGCTTCCACCAGGATCAGTTCCCCGATCTGCCGGGGCTGCTCGCCTATGTCGACCGGCTGAAGGATAGTGCCCGGCTACGCCCCGACAGCAGGATGGTCATCACCCGCAACTGGCCCGATCCGGAGATGCGGCTGAATGGCGCGTTGCAGCTGTCGCGGGGGCTGGCGAAGATCATCGGCTGATCACCAGTACCCGCCGGAAGCCGACCACGCCCCGATAACCGGCGTTATCCGACCGCCTCCGCCTGCTCGGCCAGGAGCGCTTGCAGCGCGCTACTGTCGATCGGCGGTGAGCAGAGGAAGCCCTGATAATAATTGCATCCCTCGCGCGCCAGGAGCGAGAGCTGGGCCTGCGTTTCGACTCCTTCGGTGATGACCGACAAGCCGAGTGAGCGAGCCATGTCGATCACTCCGCGCACAACGATACGGTCGCGGGTCGAGCCGGTAATGTCCTCGGCGAGAGTCTTGTCGATCTTGAGATAATCGAGCGGCAGCGCCTTGAGATAGGCGAGGCTGGAATAGCCGGTCCCGAAATCGTCGATCGCCACCCGCAGCCCCGCGCGGCGCAGTTGCGCGAGCAGATCGGCCGCCCCCGCCAGATCGGATATCAGCCCGCTTTCGGTGACTTCGACCGTCAGCCGGGTGCGCGGAAAGCCCGCGGCATCGACCCGGCTCAACAGTTCCTCGACGAAACCCGGCTGAGCGATGTCGGACGCGGTGACATTCATAGCCAGCCGCAGATCGTGCATCGACGGGGGCCAGGCCGAGGCGATGGCCAGGGCGCGCTGCTGGACATAGGTCGACAGCTGCACGACGAAATCCGATCGCGCTGCCGTGGCGAACAGTGGTACCGCCCCGAGCTCGCCGAGCTGTGGGTGGCGCCAGCGCGCAAGTGCCTCCACCCCCATGATCCGCCCGGTGCCGACATCGACCTGCGGCTGGAACAGGATATCGATCTGATCATGATCCAGCGCGCGGCGCAGGTCGATTTCCAGCTGATTGCGGCGATGAGCCTCCGCCTCGCTATCGGCATCGAGCGCGCGGACCAGGCCGGAATCGCCGTGCTTCGCGGCGGCCAGGGCTGCCGCTGCGCGCTGAAACAGCGTACCCGCATCCCGCCGTCCTTCGCCATCGATCGCAGCGATGCCGACCCGACAGGAAAGCGGGATCAGCGAATCTCCCGACACGAACGGCCAGGCGACGCTTTCGACCAGCCGGTTGGCGATCAGTTCGGCACTGTCGGCGCTGACCGGCGGGCCGAGCGCGATGGCGAACTCCGAACCGGCCGTGCGCGCGACCATCGCATTGCCGATGCCGATCCGGTCGATCACCCGTTCGATCCGTCGAGCCACGCCCTGCAGCACGGCGTCACCGGTCGGCCGCCCGAAGGCGGCATTGACCAGCCCGAAGCGCATGATCCCGAGCATCAGCAGGGCGCAGCGCGGGTCGGGGGCGGCATCATCGGCTAACCGCGCCTCGACCCAGCGACGGATGCGGTCGGCGGTCGGCAGGCCGGTCAGCGCATCGATATCCTCGCGTTCCCGTTCAGGTTCGGCCTCGGCCCGATTGATCTCTATCCAGGCGACGACGGCGCCGCGATCACGATCATAGGAAATATGGTGCGCCAGCCGATCGCCGTGCCCCCGGCCGCCATGCGCGAAAGCGGTCGAACGACCCGTGACCAGCAGGCGATCGATCGCCTCTCGCGCCAGACGGCGGCTCGGCCGGTCGATCAGTCGGAACAGCATCGACATCGGCACGATCTCGCGCATCGCGCCGATCCGTTCGGCAAAGGCGGGGCTGAGCGAGACGAGCCGTTCGCCCGGCTTCCATATCCACGCCTCGGATTCGGCGAGGCGGAGCGCGGCGCGCTGCGACGCGGCCCGCCCTCCGCCAGCGACCCGCTCGACATGCCGATCGGCGAAGGCGAGCACGGCGCGAAGCTCGGCTTCGCCGAATGGGGGCACTAGATAATGGGTGGCGCCCAGATCGAACCAGCGATCGAGATCGGCCACCTGCTCGGCGATCACCAGCAGCGCCGAGCCCGCCGACTGGGTTGCGCCGGTCAGCGCGGCACAGGCGCCCTCGGCCTCCGCGGTGGCGCCGCGCGCGTCAATGACCGCGATCGTTGCCCCGGAGGAGATGAAACGCCGCTCCGCCCCCTCGATGCGGCGCCCGGCGATGACCTGCCGGCCGGTGCGCTCGATCAGCGCGCCCAGCTCGTTACGGCTATGAAAGGACAACAGAAAAAGCGGCAGCTTCACACCGGCGGCGCCGGTGTCGACAGCTGCTCCGCTTAAGCCTACATGCCTGTTCATTGCCCGACTGTTACCGTATCGACCCGCAGAGGCCAATCGCAAAGCAGCACGCCGGCCGGACTATGGCGCAATGATCCACAGCTTCCTATCTTTGGCTCATGCGCACTGCTAGGATGGGATCATGGCACTGACGGGCGAGCCGGTACGGAACGAGGGGAAGCCGCTGGCAGATGCGTTCGGCCGGCGCATCAGCTATCTGCGCCTGTCGGTGACCGACCGCTGCGATTTTCGCTGCCGCTATTGCATGGCGGAGAAGATGCAGTTCCTGCCCAAGCGCGAGATATTGACGATCGAGGAGCTGGCCGCGCTGGCCGACGCCTTCATCGCCCGCGGCATCAGCAAGATCCGGCTGACCGGCGGCGAGCCATTGGTCCGGCGCGGAATCGACGAGCTCGTGCGGACCATCGGCCGGCGGATCGGCGACGGGCTGGACGAACTGACCATCACCACCAATGCCAGCCAGCTGCGTCGCCATGCCGCGATGCTAGCCGAAGCGGGCGTCCGGCGGGTCAACGTCAGCGTCGACAGCCTCGATGCGGACCGTTTCGCCTTCATCACCCGTGGCGGCGAATTGGCGGACGTGTTGGATGGCATCGCAGCGGCGCGCGAGGCCGGCCTAGCGGTGAAGATCAACATGGTCGCGCTCAAGGGACTGAACGAGGACGAGATCGAGCCGATGCTGCGCTGGTGCGCCGCCGAGGGCCATGGCCTGACGCTGATCGAGACGATGCCGCTGGGCGAGATAGAGGACGACCGCACCGATCGCTACCTGCCGCTGGATGGCGTCCGACGCCAGCTGGAAAGCCGGTTCACCCTGACACCGCTCGACTATCGCACCGGTGGGCCGGCCCGCTATGCGCGTGTCGAAGAGCTGGATGCGCGGATTGGTTTCATCACGCCGCTTACCAATAATTTCTGCGATGGATGCAACCGGGTCCGGGTGACGGCGACCGGACAGATTTACATGTGCCTGGGCCATGAGGACCGGCTCGACCTGCGCAGCGCGTTGCGCGAGGGCGATGCCGGGGCGCTCGACCTGCTGCTCGACCGGGCGATGCGGCTGAAGCCCGAACGTCACGCCTTTCAGATCGAACGCCCCGGCGCGGCCCCGGCCGTCTCCCGGCATATGAGCGTCACCGGCGGATGACCGAACAGAAGATGGCGCTCGTCGCCTCCCCGACCGAAGCCGCGCAGGAAGCGGCGGCTGAGCTGCGCCGGACCTATGAATGGCATCCGCTGGAAAAGGCCGATCTGGTCGTGGCACTGGGCGGCGACGGCTTCATGCTGCGCACTCTCCACGCGATGCTCGACCGGCACCGCATTCTGCCGGTGTTCGGGATGAATCTTGGCACGGTCGGCTTCCTGATGAACAACTGGCAGCCCGACCTGCTGGAACTGCGCCTGCAGCATGCCAAGGCGATCATCGTGCTTCCGCTGCGCGTGGACGCGGAGACCGTGGAGGGTCAGCGCTTCACCATGCCGGCGATCAACGAGATCTCGCTGCTGCGCGAAACCCGCGAGACCGCCAAGATCGAGGTGTCCGTCGAAGGCCGCGTGGTTTTGCCGGAACTGGTCTGCGACGGCGTGCTCGTGTCGACCCCGGCGGGATCGACCGCCTATAATCTGTCGGCGCAGGGACCGATCCTGCCACTCGATTCGTCGCTGCTGGCATTGACCCCGATCAGCCCCTTCCGGCCGCGCCGCTGGCGCGGGGCGATCCTGTCGAACAAGAATGCGATCTCGCTGCGGGTGCTCGACGCGGTCAAACGTCCGGTATCGGCGGTCGCCGATCAGCGCGAGGTCCGCGACGTGGCTTCGATCCGGGTCGGCATCGACCGAACGAGCCCCCTGACATTGTTGTTCGACCCCGAGCATGCGCTGGACGACCGCATCACCATGGAGCAGTTCGCAGTCTGAAAAATAACCGCTTCTGGAGGGTTGCAAGGTTGGAGAACCCGCTGCTATAGGCGCGCCTCGCCTTAGGCGAAGAAGTGGTCCCCGGTAGCTCAGCGGTAGAGCGTTCGACTGTTAATCGAATGGTCGCCTGTTCGAATCAGGCCCGGGGAGCCATCTCATCCCGTTGATCTGGAAACGCATTTTCAGCAGCGGGAGAGGTGCGCCTTTTTGCCATTCCGACAGTCTTGCTTCTGTAGGCCCCGCGTTCCGCGCCATCAGGCGGAGCAGCCATCGGCCAAAGAGCAGGACATGTTCCCGGTCGCGCCCATTAAGGGCCATGGCGGCCGCCGGGCGAAGCAGCCTGTAGCCCGACTAATGCGCAGGAGAAACGACGGCAACGCTTTCCGGCCGACCGACCGGGGCGGGCGCAATACCGAATTCACCCTGGCCGTCGTGAACGCGGCAATGGGTCACGGGGCGAAGCTGGGCCCTCGCCGGGGACGTTGACGGCGAAGATGGATGATGCGGCGGGCCGCAGGTGCGATCGGCACACCAGATAGCATTGCGCGCGGCAGGGCACCGGGCCTCGACAGCGCCGCGGCACAGCGACATCGTGACAGCGCGTCATTCTTCGACGCGATCGGCGACCTCATCACAACCGGCCCAACACGTACCAACGTGAAGATTCTCGTGCTGCGCCAGGAGAATATGCCGCGATACGATGGCACCGAGCCTGTGGGGCTCCGTTCGGTAGGACGAGGAAAGCACAGGTGGTTTAAGAGATCGAATGAACAGGGCGGCACCTAAGCGCCGCCCATGGTTCGCGGCTCCGGCGTTCAGCCATGGCCGCATACGCATTGCTCCCCCATCCATGGAGAGGCCCAGGCCTTGTATCAGCCTTGCGGCCGGCGATTATCTATTCCGCGGACGCATCGCCCTGCTTGGCGGAAAGCTTCGCGCTGGTCTTGGCTTCGGCCTGCGCCGAGCCCAGTTTCAGTTTCAGTTTCGGCTTCGACTGGGCCGTGATCTTCCGTCGCGCCTTTTCCGATCCGGCCTTGTCACCGGCCAATGGCGGCGCGCTCGCCATGGTCTCCGGTACCGGGATCGCCTGAGCGTGGCGCTTCCGACCGAGGCCGAGCCTCTGAGCGACGTCCCGACGATGCGCCGAATAGGTGGCGGCTACCATGGGATAATCCGATTTCAATCCATAACGCTCGCGATATTCCGCAGGCGTGAGACCCTGGCTCGAAAGATGCCGTTTAAGGGACTTGAACTTTCTGCCGTCGATCAGGCTGATCAAATAGTCTGGCTTGACCGATGAGCGTACGGGCACTGCGGGCTTATGCTCGGGCTCGGCCGGCACAGCGGTGCCCGCCCCCGTCGACAACTCGCCGATGGCGCTGTGAATCCTGCGCAGAAACGCGGGAACGTCTTCGGCCGAAACATCGACATTGGGGTTCTTAAGCCAGGCGGTGGTCACCTGGGTGGCGAGCTCGATTGCGTTGATGCCTGCCGCACCCTGATCGTCGTCCATACTAAGCTCCTGAAACGAGAAGCGGCAGGCCCTAGATATCGGCATCGCTCCCGTCAAACGATGTAGGCTGAAAAGCTCGCGAGCACTGTCCAAGCGACGCTAGTTCGGGGCGACGCGACTGCAGCCCGTCAGTTCCGACCAACGGAGGGGCGGCCTCCGCGCGCTCTACCCCGGGCGGAGTGCGGAAAGCACAGTTCCACCTCAGTGCGTCCTTCTTCGCGGCTCCGCACCAGCACCGTACCGCCATGCAGTTTCATGAAATACATCACGGTATGCAGGCCCAGCCCGGTACCTTTCACGCCATGCACATTGCTGGCCCGGACA
>SCUQ01000323.1 GCA_004297635.1 Rhizorhabdus sp.
CACGACATGCGGCACGAAGCACCGCAGCTGCCGCGCCGCCGCATGTCGTGGTCTCGGGTCCGATCGTCGAATATGACGTCGCCCTGCCGCGCGTGCTGGCGCGGCATATCGACTATGGCGAGTCGATCGCGGCGCATCGGGTGGCGGAGATCGCCGCGGTCGACCGGACCTTCGCGCAGGCCTTCGCGAAGGCGGGGCTGCCCTATGTCTCCCCCTATCGCGCGGCCTGCCATCCCGAATGCGACGTCTGGGCCAGGCCCGGCGTCCCGCTCCAGTTCGACTATGGGCACATGACCGCCGAGGGCTCGGCGCTGATCGTCGGGCGGCTGGGGCCGGCGATCCGGGCGGATCTGGGAGGAGGGGAGCGGCGCTGAGATGCAAAGACGGCAGATCGCCCTCCTGATCGGCATCGTCGGCGGTTGCACCGCCTTCGTCGCGGCCGCCGATCGTATCGGGTATCGCGAGCGGCCCGCCGGTGGACAGGACGATGCCTGGCTGAGCCGTCACACCAGCTTCGGCCCGCGCCGCGACGTCGATATCGCTGCGCCGCCGGGCGGCTGGGGCCGGCCGCTGCGCGTCCAGGGCGGCCGCCATGTGCGGATCGATGGCCGCAACGAACTGATCGGGCGGATCGTGCTGCGCCAGCAGACCGGATCGATCCGCATCGCCAACGCCCGCATCTTCATGACCGATGTCGGCGATGCGATCGCCGTCGCCAGCCGCAACGGCCATGCCCCCGATGTGACGCTGGAGAATATCGTCGTCGGCGGCGTGCGCGGCACGCGCGCTGGCGTGCATTCGGATATCTTCCAGGGGCAGGGGGATATCGGCCGGCTGACGATCACCGATCTGACCGGATCAAGCGGCTATCAGGGCATCTTCCTGAAGGGGACCAGGGGGCGTGCGGTGGGCAGCGTGCATCTCAAAAGAGTCGCGCTCAGCCATAGCGGCGCGGCGCTCGGCTTCCTGCTCTGGTTCGGAGACGGCGTCCGCAAGCCGGGCGATGTCGCCTCGCCCCGCTTTCCGGTCTATCTCGACGAAGTATATGTCACGCCGCGCCCCGGCGAGGATCTCGGCCGGTCGATCTATCCGAACAAGGGGATCACGGACGCGCAGGGCCGGGACATCGGCGCCTATTCGACCGATGGCGGTCGCACCTGGCGCTGGCCGCCGGCCGCGAACATCCATGGCGTCGTGATGGCCGGACCGCCGCCCGCGCGCTTCTATCGGCAAGGGAAGGGCGGCGGCCAGGATTGAAGCCCTGTCGATTATCCCGGCCTCTATATTCTTGCATGATTTCGACCGAATAGAAAATCATTCCGCATGCGACGAAATGCGGATGAAATTACTTAGGTATAATAATAAAATTCGGTGATGTTCTTCGGCTCACCGCATTTGCAGCGACAATGCATTCCCCTTTAACCTCTGTTTAAGTCAATTTCGGTCAAGGACGGCTCACCGGAGCAGTGTAATATCTTTGATCGTCGACATCGACGTCGACGGACGGGGGATTGTGTGTCTAGCATTATCGTGAATCTCTCTGCTGTTGCCAGCGAGGCCCAGATCCAGGCCGCGCTCAACGGCCTGCCCGATGGGGGCAGGCTGGTTCTTGCCGCCGATCAGACGATCGCGGTCAGGAGCGGGCTCGTCATGGATGTATCGGCGCGATCGATCACGCTCGATCTCAACGGCTCGATCCTCCAGCAGGCGGGGGATGTCAGCGTGCTGACGGTCAGGGGGCAGAACCCGGCCGGCCAGCCGGCGGTGCTCGGCCATGATGCGACCGGCCAGGTGACGATCACCACCGCATCGCTGCCCGCTGCGGCGGCAGGCCAGTGGGTGAAGGTCTATTCGGACGATGTCCTGCGCCATGACCAGGGGGACGCCACAAGGCTCGGTCAGGCGATGCAGGTCGTCTCGGTGTCGGGCAACAGCGTCACGCTGCGGGGCGAACTGATCGACGAGGCCAGCTATGCGACCAATATCCGGATCGCCACATATGTCGGCGGCACCCCGACGGTCGAGAACGGGGCCATCCGTGGCGATCAGAGCCATGCCGGCTGGCAGAAGGATCTCGTCCAGGTCCGTTCGACCGTCAACGCCGATCTGAACCACCTCACCGTCCGTGACGGGAATGCGATGGGCATCAATATCGTCAACTCGGTCAACGCCCATGTTTCGCAGGTGGCGGTGATCAACCTCACCGACGATCCCGCGAACGGCCATAACGGCTATGGCGTCCATTCCGCATCGAGCTTCGGCACCAGCGTGCAGGGCCTCTATGCCGAAGCCGTCCGCCATGCCACCGACGACAATGCGGTGGGCACCGCCGCCGGCTCGGTCGATCCCTCGCGCTATGGCGCCGATATCGGCATGACGGTCAGCGACGTGGTCGCCTATGGCACGACCGCGCCGGCCTTCTCCTGGCATAGCGAGGGGCGGGAGGGCAGCGTCGCGGACTCGGTGGTGTTCGACAGCTATGGCGTGCTGGGCGCGCGCGGCGTCGGCAATGCGATGCGCGACGTTTCGGGTACCGGCAATGCGCGCGGCATCACCTTCTATGAATATGGCGACGGCGACGCGCGCGACATCCTGATCGACAATGTCCACCTGTCGGCCCTGAGCGTCTACGGCTTCGCGGCGATCGGCGCGGCGGCGAACAACCTGATCAGCAACAGCAGCTTCGACGTGCTCAGCCGCAAGGTCTGGGATATGACGGGGACCAGCCTGTTGAACGCCGTGACCAACATCGTCGGTGCCGCGACGCAGGTCAGCAGCGCCATGACCACGGGCACGGCTGCCGACGACCGGCTGTTGGGCACCGCGCTCGCCGACAGCATCTCGGGCGGTGAGGGCGCCGATTATATCTGGGGCGGTGTTGGGGCGGACCTGCTCAATGGCGGCTCGGGCCGCGATCGCTTCGCCTATCTCGACACCGACGAGGGCGGCGATGTCATCACCGGCTTCACGGTCGGCGCTTATGGTGACGCGATCGATCTGTCGGTGATCGCCATCCGCAATGGCTGGAAAGGCGATATCTTCGTCGGCGGCTATGTGTCGCTGGTACAGTCCGGCGCCGATACGCTCGTCCGGGTCGATGCCGATGGCGGCGGCAACGGGTTCGTGACGCTCGCCACCTTGCGGGGCGTCACCGCCGCCGATGCGCGGGGCAATATCTCGACCGATATCCATGTCACCGGCGACGCCGCTGCGCAGGCGGCGGCGCGCGCCGGCGCCGGCCTCAATCTCGTGCTGGCACCGGTGGTCACCGGGCAGAAATTCTCCGGCACGGCGGGCGCCGATGCGCTGGCCGGTGGCAGCGGCAACGACACGCTGAGCGGCCTCGACGGAGACGATATCCTGACCGGCGGCGCGGGCGCGGACATGCTCTATGGCGGCGGCGGGCGCAACAGCGCGGGCTATGCCACCGCGACGGTCGGCGTCACCGTCGATCTCGACGCCACCGCCCTCAACAGCGGCGATGCGGCGGGTGATGTCTATAGCGGCATTTCGGGCATCATCGGCAGCGGATTCGATGATGTGCTGAACGGCAGCAGCGGCGCCAACGCGATCGCTGGTGGTGCCGGCCATGATATGATCGACGGGCGTGCAGGCGCGGATACGCTCTCGGGTGGTGCCGGCGACGACCGGCTGACCGGCGGCGGCGACAATGATCGCCTGTCCGGCGATGCCGGCGACGATGTTCTCGTCGGTGGCAGCGGCTATGACACGCTGGTCGGCGGCGACGGCGTCGATATGTTCGTGATCGGCAGGGCCGACAGCGGCTGGGACGTGATCGCCGATTTCCGCGGCGATCATGTCCAGCTGCTCGGCTTCGGCGTGACGAGCGTCGGGCAGGTAAGCTTCGTGTCGAGCGCCGCGCCGCGTGCGGTCGGCGCGATGCCGACGCTGCTCTACAACAGCGTCGACGGTACGCTGGCCTGGGACGCGGACGGGACAGGCAAGGGCGCGGCGGTGAAGATCGCGATGCTGACCGGCCATCCGACCCTGACGGCCAGCGACATCCTGTTCGGCTGACGGTTCAGAACTGGAAGTAGATGAACGGCCCGGTGCCGGTCAGCGGGGTGAACAGGATGATCGACAGGATCGCCGCGATCAGTGCGCCCATCTGCCAGAAGCCGCCGGGCTGGCGGAATCCCGCCAGCGACTTGCGCCAGCGCGGTGCCAGCCGATAGCCGATATGCCAGGCGACGATCACGCCGATCACGATCATCGCCGGCACATAGGGCCAGCTTGCTGCGCCATCCCCCAGCCCGGCAAGGCCACGGGCATAGAGGGTGGTCGTTTCCCATGTCGGCGCGCGGAAGGGGAGCCAGGCGATCATCACGAACAGGAAGGTGATCGCCCAGGCGATGAACGGCGGCAGGCGCCGTTCGCGCGGCACATGGCGGGACCAGAGCCGGTTGACGATCAGCGCGCCGCCATGGAGCCCGCCCCACAGCACAAAGCTCCAGCTCGCGCCATGCCACAGGCCGCCGATCAACATGGTGAGTCCCAGATTGGCATAGGTGCGCACCATGCCCTTCCGGTTGCCGCCAAGCGCGATGTAGAGATAGTCGCGCAGCCAGTTGGACAGGGTGATGTGCCAGCGCCGCCAGAACTCCTGAATGTCCAGCGACACATAGGGCATGCGGAAGTTGATCGGGAGCCGATAGCCCATGATCCGCGCCAGGCCGATCGCCATCATCGAATAGCCGAAGAAGTCGCAATAGATCTGCCCCGTATAGCTGAGCAGTCCCAGCCATAGGGTCGGCGCGTCATATTTGGCCGGATCGGCGAAGATCCAGTCGACCGCATAGGCCAGATTATCGGCCAGAACGAGTTTGGAGACCGCGCCGACCAGAAAATATTGCGCGCCGAGCAGCATCATCGACCGCTTCATCCGGAAGGGCCGCGCGAGCTGCGGCATGAACTCGGGCGCGCGGACGATCGGTCCCGCGATCAGCTGCGGGAAGAAGGCCTTGAAGAACAGGAAGATGACGAGATCGCGGGTCGCCTTCTTGGTGCCCCGATAGATGTCGACGACATAGGAGATGCCCTGGAAGGTGAAGAAGCTGATCCCCAGCGGCAGGATGATGCCGAGCGCGCCGGTGGACTGGATGTTGAACAGCGCCTCGAAGCTGGACACGAAGAAATCGGCATATTTGAAGAAGCCGAGCGCCGCGAGGTTGAGCCCGACCGCGACGATCATCGCCGTCTTGCGCCGCGCCGGATTCGGCGCATCCTCGATCACCAGGCCGAGTGCCCAGTTCCACAGCGAGCAGGCGACGAGCAGGCCCAGCAGCCGCCAGTCCCAGGCGGCGTAGAACAGATAGCTGGCGACCAGGACGATCCAGAAGCGCGCCCGGCTGTTCCTGACCAGGCCGAGCAGCGCCAGCAGCGCGGCGAAGAAGAGCAGGAAGTCGACCGAGGTGAACAGCATCAGCGGATCGCCCCCAGACCGGCGGCGATGGCGGTCGCGACCACCGCATGGCCCTCGGCATTGAGGTGGCCTTCGCCCAGCCGCGAATTGTTGAATCCCGTCAGCGGCCGGCCGGTCCGCGCATAGGCCGCGGTCATCGCCGGCCCGGCATCGATGAAGGGAATGCCGGTGCGCCGCGCGGCAGCTTCGAACAGGCCGGCCTCGGCCCGTGATCGCGGCTCGGGTTCGACCTTGCGGTGTGCCTCATAGCGGAAGGCGGGCAGCGCGACGATCACCAGCCTGCGGCCGGGCTTGATCAGGTCGAGGATGTCGACGATCCGGGCCTCGATCTCCGCCCGGTCGAACCGTTCGCTGCCGCTGTTGCGCTTCGCCATGCCCGGCCTGCCGCCGCGGATCGCCCAGCCGGTCCAGCTGTCGCCGGTCCTGAGCGTCGTCCATTCGCTATTGGCGCGGCGGACGAGGAAGGTGGCCAGCGCCGAATGGCGCATCACCGGCTCCAGCCGTTCCTGCAGCGCGTCGCGTCCGCTCGGCGGCCGGGTGATCCCGGATGGGCGGCCATCGGCCGACCGCAGGATGCGCGCGCCCGAATCGCGCAGGTCGAAAGCGTCGCCGCGCGACACCATCAGGATGATCAGGTCGGGTCGCACCGCCGGCTCCAGCCGGTCGATCAGGGCAGGCCAGTCCTGCGGGCCGAGCGCGTCGCGCCCTGCGTTGACCGTCTCTAGCCCCGGCAGCTGACGGCCCACCAGCGACACGAAATTGGCCTCGCGCGGCACCTGCGCGGCGAAGGTCATCGAATCCCCGATGAAGAGGGTTCGGACATGGCCCGGCATTTTCGGGCCGAGCGGAGGGCTGTTGAGGCCCAGCGCGTTGAGGCGGAGATGCTGAAACCCCTCCCGCGCCTGAAAATAGCCGCTATGGGCGGCGTTCACATAGCCGATGGCGGGGTCGAACAGCTGCGCCGATGGCGAGGTCAGCAGCGCGCGGGCGAGGAGCTCGCCCCCCGCGATGACCAGGACCAGCCAGATCGCCATCGATCCGATGACCTTGCGGATGCTCGTCTCCCTGAAGATCGTGTCGTCGGCGGACTGCCGACGCGGTTTCGGTCAGAAACTGCCGCGCGCCAGGAACACGGCCGGAACCGTCATCACCAGGATGCGCAGATCGAGCCCCAGGCATTTGTTGCGCGCATAGCTGACGTCGAGGGCGACCCGGCGGCGATAGGAGACATTGTTGCGCCCGCTGACCTGCCACAGGCCGGTTATGCCCGGCTTCACCCGGCTATAGTCGATGAAATAACGGCCATAGCGCTCGATCTCGCCCTCTACGATCGGCCTTGGCCCGACGATGCTCATCTCGCCGCGCAGCACGTTGATCAGCTGGGGCAGCTCATCGATGCTGCTCTTGCGCAGGAAATTGCCGATCGGGGTGATCCGCGGATCGCGGCGCAGCTTGTAATCGCGTGCCCATTCCGCGCGGGCATCGGCGTCGGTGGCGAGCAGCTTTTGCAACCGCGCCTCCGCATCGGTCACCATCGATCGGAATTTCAGGCAGGGAAAGCTCCGCCCGTTACGCCCCAGCCGCCGGTGCGCGAAAAGCACCGGCCCCGGATCGACCACATAGACGAGGCATGCCACGACGATCATCAGCGGGGCCAGGAAGATCAGGGCGCAGCACGCTACCCCGATATCCAGCAGCCTTACCGCCATGAGATCGAACCGAGACGCCCGTCTGTCCATACTCCCTTGAATCCCCATGAAGCGACCCCTTTGGGTTGCCCCCGATCCGATCGATGACGCATACATGATGAACCTCGTTCTGCTGCAACGCGGCGAAGTCTGATCCTCGACTGCCAGTTGCGCTTACGGCGATCAACGGCTTGGCGACCAGTCGAGCGATAGATGAGGCTGGCTGATCGTAGCGTGTCTTTAAGATGAGATCGGAGCGATTTTCGCGGATTTATTGGGATAAACGCGCGCGAAACACCGATTGGTTGCGGCTGCGGCGAATTGTTCCTGTCAATATTAATGCCGGCTGAATAGCGATCGGCCCGGCCAGCGTGGGGCCGGGAATTTTATTTCGCATGTGCGAGATATTGGCGGCTTCGCGACTGAATGCGCGATTAACGGCTATTTAGGGACCGCCGTTTATAAGCATCGTTGCGGGGCCGATCCGGCCACCGGCAGGAGCTTCGGAACCATGGCCGCTTTCGGGCAACAGTGCAGCCACCACGACGAACCGATCGATCGCTGGCACCCACGGGTGCGGGCGCTGATCATATTGTCGGGTTCCATCGCTGGTTGGAGCGCGATGGGCATGCTGATTTTCCGTCCCTGACCCTCCGGGTATCAGGGACGACAAGGCTGGTTCTCGCTGGGCTGGTTCTCGCTGGGCTGGTTCTCGCTGGCGGCGGCCCTGCCGAGGCCGCCCTCCCGCTCAATCCTCCAGGAACAGTTCCGCCGCCGCGTCCGCGATCGCTTCGGCGTCGAGGCGATAGGTGCGGTAGAGATCGGGCAGGTCGCCGGTCTGGCCGAAGCGGTCCAGGCCCAGCGCGCTGACCTTCTGGCCGCGCACGCCGCCGATCCACGAGAGCGCCGATGGGCTGCCGTCGATGATGGTGACGAGACCGGCCTGGGGCGACAGGTCGCGCAACAGCGTCTCGATATGCGCCCGCTCGGCGGAGCCGCCCTGCCAGCGTGCCGCCTGCCGTGCCGACCAGCCGCGATGCAGCAGGTCCGGCGAGGTGACGTTGAGCAGGCCTAGCCCCGGTATGTCGTCCTTCAGCTCGTGATAGGCGGCGATCGCCTCGGGCGCGATCGCGCCGGTGAAGACGATCGCCGCCTCCGCGCCGGGGGCCGGTCGCATCAACCAATAACCACCCTTCAGCGCGTCCTCTTTCCACCCGTCGTCCGCGCGCTCGACCTGCTCGATCGCGCGGGTGGTCAGGCGCAGATAGACGGAACCGCCATCCTCCGCCTGCATATGCCCGAACGCCCAGCCCATGATCAGCGCCAGCTCGTCGGCGAAGGCGGGCTCGAAATAGGTGAGGCCGGGCTGGCCGATGCCGATCAGCGGCGAATTGATCGACTGATGCGCGCCGCCCTCCGGCCCGAGCGTGACGCCCGATGGCGTGGCGACGAGCAGGAAGCGGGCATTCTGGTAGCAGCCATAGTTGAGCGCATCGAGCCCACGCGCGATGAACGGGTCGTAGACCGTCCCGATCGGCATCAGCCGCGTACCGAATAGCGGCGCCGACAGACCCAGCGCCGTGAGCATCAGGAACAGGTTATGTTCGGCGATGCCCAGCTCGATATGCTGGCCCGCGCCGCCGCCCGACCATTTCTGCGCGGATGGGATCCGGGCAGCGTGGAAAACGTCC
>SCUQ01000630.1 GCA_004297635.1 Rhizorhabdus sp.
GCCGCATTCGCCACGGAGCGGGGCGAATGCGGCGGCTGCCTTGGCCCGGACGGTGCTGAAACTGCCGCCATCGATCCGCAGCTCGACGCGCGGTGCCGTGCGTCCCGTCGGCGTCACCGCATTGATCGCACCGCCGAGGGTCGAGCCGCCGAAACGGAGGGCATTGCCGCCGCGATACACCTCGATCCGCTGGAAGACCTGGGGGTCGAGCTCCTGGAAGTCGCCATTATCGTCGGCGAGGTTGATGGGAATGCCGTCCTGCAGCAAGGTGAGCCCGCGCATGTGGAAACCCCGGCTGATGCCCGATCCGCGCACCGAGAGGCGGACCTCCTGACCGAAGCGGGGCTGCGTGTAGACGCCGGGAGAGAAGGCCAGGGCGTCTCGCAGGCTGACCGCGACCTTGTCCTCAAAAGCGGCCGCCTCGACCAGATCGACGCCGCCGGGCCGCTTCTCGATCTCGCGGCGGGCTTCATCGGTCGCAAGGCTGGCGGTGACGACGATGTCGCTGCGGCTCTGATCCTCTTCGGCATGTGCGGCGACAGGCATGATCAGGAGGGCGAGCGCCGATGCGCTCGCCGAAAGACGATATAGGGAAGACATGACAATATGACCTTGATCGGGCCGGTCCCGATCGGGGCCGCCCATGAAGCGTAATGCCGCCCGTTCGATGACGCGCGGCGGTGACGAACTTCACGGGACGAGTGGCGGTCCGGTCGAAGGAGGCGGGGGGGCTGCCAGACCATGGCCGATGGAGACGGCTTCGCCCAGCGCGGTCAAGAGCGTGCGTCCGGCGACGAAAGGCAGCGGCAAACCGGCAGCGCCGCCTGGAAGGTCCAACGCCGCACCGAAGGCGCCAAAGGCACAGGGATGCTCGACCTGCTTGTCCGGGGCCTGCTTGCCCTTGTGGATCTGGCCGTGCTTGTCGACCCAGGCGGGCATTGCACCCATGCCGGTGCAAAGCGTTATCGCGAAGCCTTGCCCCCTGGCGGGCATGAAGCCGGCGGGGACCAGCAGGCGCATCAGCAGCGCGAGCGCGATGAACGCCAGCGCGAGCCGCCGATATATCGTTTCGAGCCTGAGGGCTTTCCCCATCAT
>SCUQ01000324.1 GCA_004297635.1 Rhizorhabdus sp.
CGCAGTTCGAACCACCAGCTGCGCGAAGACTTGCCGAGGACGAGCTGGGTCGCGCGATAATCGCGGGCGTGGGCGGCAAGGCCGCTCACCACGTCGGTCGCCGGCACCGATACCGTCGTCGCGCCAAGCTCGGCGGCGAGAGCCAGGGAGCGCGCCAGCCTTTCGCGCTCGACGGCGGTCAACCCCGACGAGCGCCCCGTCTCCACATGCACGGCGGACCAGGGCGCACGCAGCGCATCGGCCAGCCGCTTGGCCGCGCGCACCAGGCTATCGGCGTCGGCATGTTCGCTGATCGCGACCAGCACCCGCTCGCCGCCGGCAAAGCTGCCGCCCAAAGCATGGGCGCGCAGATGATCGAGCATCTGCGCATCGACCGCCTGTGCCGCCCGCCGCAGGGCCAGTTCGCGCAGCGCGGACAGGTTTGACTTCGAGAAGAAATGGCTGAGCGCCCGGCTCGCCTCCTCGGGAATATAGACCTTGCCGTCCTTCAGCCGCTCGATCAGCTCATCGGGCGGTATATCGACGATCTCGATCTCGGCCTGCTCCAGGACATGGTCGGGCACCGTCTCCCGCACGCGTACCTTGGTGAAGGAGGCAACGACATCGTTGAGGCTCTCGACATGCTGGATGTTGACGGTCGAATAGACGTCGATCCCGGCCTCGAGCAGCTCTTCGACGTCCTGCCATCTTTTCGGGTGGCGCGATCCCGCTGCATTGCTGTGCGCAAGCTCGTCGACCAGAACGAGCGACGGCGCGCGCTCGAGAATCGCATCGATATCCATTTCGCTGAGCAGCCGGCCATGATGCTCGAACAGGCGGCGGGGCACGATTTCAAAAGGGCGCGTGAGTGCTTCGGTTTCCTTGCGGCCGTGGGTTTCAACCACACCGACCACCACATCGTCGCCGTCGCCCAACCGCGCTGCGCCCTCGGACAACATCTCGTAGGTCTTGCCGACACCCGGTGCCGCTCCCAGGAAAAGCTTCAGGCGTCCGCGCCCTTCCCGCGACGCGGCGCGCAGAAGGGCGTCGGGATCGGCTCTTACGGGTTCATGTGCGGGAATCACGGAGTCCTTTCAGCATCCAGCCGACGGTTGAGCGCAAGTACATTGATCCTCGGCTCGCCGAAAACGCCTAGCATGGCATCACGTGTTTCGGCTGCGATAATCTGGCGAACCCGGTCTGGCGGAATGGCGCGCGCGCGCGCAATCCGGTCAACTTGATACAGCGCGGCCTCCGGACTGATGTCGGGATCCAGCCCCGAGGCGGAGGATGTGACCAGATCGCCCGGGATAGCCCGTTTCGAACCGCCCGCGCGGAGCGCGGCGACATCGGCCCCGACCCGATCGGCAAGCGCGCGGGACGTGGGGCCGAGATTCGAGCCTGACGATGCAGAGCCATCATAGCCCTGCCCCGCCGCCGAGGGGCGGCCGTGGACATAGGTATCGCCCGTGAAGGACTGGCCGATCAACTCCGAGCCGACGATCCTGCCCCGCTCAATGACCAGACTGCCATTGGCCTGATGCGGAAAAATAGTCTGTCCCAGGCCGAGCAGCGCCAGCGGATAGGCGAGGCCCAGCAGCATTGCACACAGCAGTCCCATGACGATCACAGGGCGAAGGGCGGAGAAGATATCCTGTTTCATTGCCTGTTCCTCTTTCCCGATCATGCCAGCCCGAGACCGCCGACCGCCAGATCGATCAGCTTGATGCCCACGAAGGGTGCCGCCAGTCCGCCCAGCCCATAGATGCCGAGATTGCGGGCAAGCAGCGGGCCGGCCCCGATCGGGCGATAGCGGACCCCCTTGAGCGCGAGCGGCACCAGGCAGGGGATGATCAGCGCATTGAAGATGATTGCCGACAGGATCGCCGATTGCGGCGTGGTCAGCCCCATCAGGTTGAGCACCGAAAGCCCCGGATACAGCGCCGCGAAAATCGCTGGGATGATCGCGAAATATTTGGCGACGTCATTGGCGACAGAGAAGGTGGTGAGGCTGCCGCGCGTCATCAGCAGCTGCTTGCCGAGACCGACGATCTCGATGAGCTTGGTCGGATCGCTGTCGAGATCGACCATGTTGCCCGCCTCGCGCGCCGCCTGCGTGCCGGTATTCATCGCGACGCCGACATCGGCCTGGGCCAGCGCCGGCGCGTCATTGGTGCCGTCGCCGCACATCGCCACCAGCTTGCCGCCCTGCTGCTCGCGCCGGATCAGCGCCAGCTTGTCCTCTGGCGTCGCCTGGGCCAGAAAATCGTCGACCCCGGCTTCCGCCGCGATGGACGCGGCGGTAAGCGGATTGTCGCCAGTGATCATGACGGTGCGGATTCCCATCTGCCGCAGCTCGGCAAAGCGCTCGCGCACGCCGGCTTTCACCACATCCTTGAGATGGATGGCGCCCAGCAGCCGTCCGTCACGAACCACAGCCAGCGGCGTGCCCCCCGCACGGCCGATCTCGTCGGTCACGCGCCGCAGTTCAGCAGCGGCGGACGTCTCGCCCAGGCCCGGATGTGCGCGCAGGATCGAATCCACCGCGCCCTTCTGGATCAGGCTGTCGCCGATCCGGACACCCGAGAGTCGGGTC
Source organism: Rhizorhabdus sp. (assembly GCA_004297635.1). Lineage (GTDB taxonomy): Bacteria > Pseudomonadota > Alphaproteobacteria > Sphingomonadales > Sphingomonadaceae > Rhizorhabdus. The sequence goes on from SCUQ01000324.1 coordinate 2,576, forward strand.
TGTGCCGAGAAGGCGATCACTTCGGCGCCTTCGGGCAGCGCCGTCGCATCTACCCGGTATCTCTCCCGGGCGAACGCCACCACCGAGCGCCCCTCGGGCGTCTCGTCTGCAAGGCTGGCGAGCAGCGCGGCTTCGGCGAGACTTTCGATCGATGCTCCGCCGACTGCGCGAAAGTCGCTCGCCTGACGGTCGCCGATCGTGATGGTTCCGGTCTTGTCGAGCAGAAGGGTGTCGATATCGCCGGCCGCCTCCACCGCGCGCCCCGATTTGGCGAGCACATTGAAGCGCACCAGCCGGTCCATGCCGGCGATGCCGATGGCCGACAGCAGCGCGGCGATCGTGGTGGGAATCAGGGTGATCAGCAGCGCCGCGAGCATTGCCACCGGAACCGACCCGCCCGCATAAGCGGCGAAGCCGGGGATCGTCGCGACCGCGATCAGGAAGATGATCGTCAGGCCGACGAGCAATATGGTCAGCGCCACCTCGTTCGGCGTCTTCTGCCGCTGTGCGCCTTCGACGAGCGCGATCATCCGATCGAGGAAGCCCTGCCCCGGCTGCGCGGTGATGCGCACCTTGATGCGATCCGAAATGACCCGCGTCCCGGCGGTGACGGCCGATCGATCGCCTCCCGCCTCGCGGATCACCGGCGCGCTTTCGCCGGTGATGGCCGCCTCGTTGACCGATGCGACACCCTCCACCACCTCGCCGTCGCCCGGGATGAGATCGCCGGTTTCTACCAGGACGAGTTCGTCCGGAACCAGCCAGCCTGCGGGGACGAGTTCCCAGGTTTCGCCGACTCCGATCAGCCGTTTGGCTTTCAGATCGGCCTTGGTCGCACGCAGCGATTCGGCCTGGGCGCGGCCCCGGCCCTCCGCCAGCGCCTCCGCGAAGGTGCCGAACAGCACCGTGAGCCATAGCCAGAGAACAAGCTGCACCTCGAAGCCGAAGCCGAGGCCGCTGTCACCGACGACGAGCAGAACCGACAGCAGAGTTGCCACCACTGCGGTAGTGAA
>SCUQ01000607.1 GCA_004297635.1 Rhizorhabdus sp.
TGCTGGCCGAGCCACCCGGCAAGGGCCATTATCGCCGGCTCGACTTCCTCTATCATTTCGATTGCATGTACCGCGTCGACGATCCGGTCCGTTTCGACCAGACTCTCGACGACAGCATCGGCGCGATCGCGCGGCGTGAAGGGCGTTCGCCCTTCGAGGTGGCTTACGACATGATGCTGGAGGAAGACGGCACGCGCATGATCCATCTGCGCACCGCCAACTTCGTCGACGGCAACATGGATGCGGCCCGTGCGCTCGTGACCCACCCGGACACGCTGCTGGGCCTGGGCGACGGCGGTGCCCATTACGGCATGATCTGCGATGCCGGATATCCCAGCTTCATGCTCGCTTATTGGACGCGCGATTGCGACGATGCGGGAAGGATCGAACTATCCTCCGTCATCAAGGCGCTTTCCCAGGATAATGCCGAAGCGATGGGCCTGCGGGACAGGGGCCGTATTGCCACGGGTTACCGGGCGGACCTCAACGTGATCGATCATGCCAAACTCAAGGTTCGGCGCCCCCACATAGTATTCGATCTTCCCGCCGGGGGCCGCCGTCTGCTGCAGGACGCCGAAGGCTTCGAGCTGACGATCGTCGGCGGCGAGATCACCTATCGCGATGGTCGGCCAACCGGTGCTCTGCCTGGGCAATTGGTGCGCGGCTTCCGCGCTGTTCCTGCTCGACACGAGGCGCCGGTTTCGCCCTGAGCGCAAACCGGGAATACGCCCGCCAATCACAATATCGTCAAAGATAATAAGCCTTTCGGAACGCCCGAACGGCCAGAAGCGACGCACGTGAACATTGAGACCGGCATCCATCGACGGATGACCAGATCACAGAGGAGGGGAATCATGATGACAAGAGGTCTGACACTGCTACTTGCAGGAAGCAGCTCATTGGTGGCGACGCCATTGCTCGCCCAGAGCAATCCGGGATCCAGCTCGATCACCGCACCATCCGCGGCCATCGCCACCGCGAGCGAAGACAGTGACTCGCTTGCGGATATCGTAGTCACGGCACGCCGAAGGGCAGAGCCGCTCCAACAGACGCCGCTCTCCGTATCCGCGATCGCGCCACAGCGTCTTGCAGAGGCACATGTGACGAACCTCGGAGACATCGCGACCTTGTCGCCGGCGCTGAATCTCTCGCGTAACGCCTCCAATCCGACATCGTTGTTTGCCTTCCTGCGCGGCTTCGGCACGAAGTCGAGCGATCCATCCTCGGAACCGGCGGTCGCACTCACGATCGATGGCATCTACCAGGGCGCCGTCATCGGATCGCTCGTCAATCTCTTCGACGTCGAGGCGGTGGAAGTGCTGCGTGGCCCCCAGGGGACCCTGCTGGGCAAAAACGCGCCGGCCGGCGGCATCAGCATCCGCACGCGTCGACCGAAATCGGAATTCAACGGCTTGGTCCAGGTCGATTATGGCCGCTTCGGGGATTTCCAGATCCGCACCTTCGTCGACGCGCCACTGGCTGGCGACAAGCTGGCGGGAACCATCTCTTATTTCCGGCAGCGTTCGGACGGCTACGTGCGCAATATCGTCACCGGTCGTGACGTGGGCGGCCTCTTCACCCAGTCGTTCAGGGTGGGGCTGCTCGCGACGCCCAGCGACACGATCAGCTGGTACGTGACCAGCCAGTATGACATCGACAAGGGCGAGGAGACCGGTGTCCGCAACGTCTCGGATTTCACCCCACTGGTCATCCCCACGGCGAACTACGCCGCCAGTCCCCCGGTTGCATCGACCACCTGCCGAAATGCGTTCAGCATCGCCCTGTGCCGCTCGGGAGCATTGCCCAACCTCGATCGATACACGACGCAGGCGCTGAATATGCCCCGGCGCAACAATCGGGGATTCAGCGTCACGTCAGACTTGGCCGTCGATGCCGGGCCGGTCGCGTTCGCCGCGGTCACCGGCTTCCGGAAGTTCAAGGAACGTGTGTTTCCCGACATCGACGGAACGCAGTTGCCGATCATCGATTCCCATTATGTCGGTAACTTTCGCCAATTCTCCCAGGAACTTCGCGTCGCATCGGGTGACGGCGGCGGGCTGGATCTCGGGGGCAAGCTGAACTGGCTGTTGGGCGCTTATTATTTCTATTTCGACTATGACCGCCTGAATGACCAGATTTCGCTGGGCGTTCCAGCCCCGACGTTCCAGGACGGACAGACGAACAGTTTTGCGGTGTTCGCACATGCCGAATACAAGCTGACCGACAAATTGACGCTGTCGGGCGGCGCGCGCCAGACCTGGGACCGCAAGAGCCACACCTCCAAGAGCGCGAATTTCTTCCGAGGCCTCGACACCCAGGTCGTCCAGCGGGCTTCGTGGGACAACCTCTCGCTGGACGGCACACTTCAATATCAGTTCACGTCCGACAAGATGGTCTTTGTACGATATGCCGAAGGCTATCGTGGAGGGGGATTCACGGGTACGCCTTCCAATGCATCTCTGGCGGCTCGCTTCGAGCCGGAAACCGTCACATCCTATGAGTTCGGCAGCAAAACGGACTTCTTCAACAAGCGGCTGCGTATAAATGTCTCGCTCTTCTACAACGAATATTCGAATCTGCAGCGGACGATCACCACGGCAGTTCCGTTCCCGCCATTCTTCGCACAGCTGCCGCGTAATATAGCCGCAGCGAAGACCAAGGGAATCGAGATCGAGAGCCAGATCCGTCCCATCCACCCACTCACGATCCGCGCGAGCGTGGGCTACATCGATGCCTACTATACGAGCTTCCGTGCGAATCTGACTGGTGTTGCAGCGAATGGCGACACGGACAACAGCGCCCTACACTTTCCCTATACTTCCAAGTGGACCGCTTCGGCGGGCGCCACCTATGTGGCCGAGCTGGGTGACGCGGGCAAGCTGGCGTTTGTGGCTGACTATACTTACAGATCAAGCTACAATACCACCGATCTGAACTACGCATTTGCCAGGCAGTCGGGTGTGGGGCTGCTCTCTAGCACCATAACCTATACGGACCCGAGCGATCGCTACACGCTGTCGGTCTACGGCCGTAACCTGACCAATCGTGGCTACATAGACAATGGTGATCCGGTCGGCGGGCTCACGACTTTTGTCGGCGATGCTCCTCCGCGTACATGGGGCGTCTCCGCCGGCATGAAATTCTAGACGATAGCGATCGGAGCCGGGGACGGGCGCGCCCATTCTCGGCTCCGGCGCATTGAACTTCCCGATAATATAGCGGCATATCCGCATCCGCCGCCGGATACCGGCGCCTCCGGATTCCCTCGGGACGGACCGCCCTGGAGGCCAGGGAATGAGCGCCGTGGAGCCGGCCGGTACCTTCCCCACCATCGACACCCGTATCAAGCGCGCAGGGCGCCGGCGGATGGCATCCGTCGAACTCGGTCATGAGGGAGATATCCTTCAGAGAGCGGGAAGCGATCAAGGCCGCGTCTCACGGATTTCAGTCGGCGATC
>SCUQ01000325.1 GCA_004297635.1 Rhizorhabdus sp.
GCGCGCGATGCCCATAAGGGCATCGCGCGCGGCAAACCGGTCCAGCTCCCCGGCGATCTGGGTGGCGAGATCGCTCCAGGCGCGCGGACGGAAGCCGGAGACGATCCGCGCTTCGGCGGCGGTCCGATGGTCGGCGTCCAGGATCAGCGTCTCCGCGGCACCGGTCAGTGCCTCGACCGATCCGGCCTTCGCGTAGATGGCGAAATCCCCGCCGGCTTCGGGCAGGGAGGCCGCGTCGGAGATCAGCGGCACCTTGCCATAGCTCAGCGATTCGGTGACGGGCAGGCCCCAGCCTTCGTACAGGCTCGGATAGATGGTGAAGAGGCAGGTGCGGTACAGCAGCGCCAGCTCTTCATCGGACAGGCGCGACAGCATCGATACCTTGGCCGCCAGAACGTCGTCCTCGGCGATACGGGCATAGATCTGGTCGTTCAGCCAGCCGCGATTGCCGACGCATACGAATTGCGGCACCGCATCGGCACCGTGGCGGCGGATCAGCTCGGCCCAGGCGTCGAACGCGATCAGATGGCCCTTGCGCGATTCGATCGTCGAGACGAACAGCACGAAGCCGCCCGGCTTGAGCTTCCAGCGGTCCAGCGCGCTGTCAGGAAGTTCGGCGACGCCCGGCTTGCGGAAATCGGTGTCCAACGGAATCACCGCGACATCGTCTGCATCGAGCTGATGGCCCAGGGTGGCGGCAACGGTCAGCAGGTCGCGCTTGGTGGCCTGCGAATTGACCAGGAAATGATCGGCATGGTCGAACACCCCGATCACCCAGCTGATGAAATCCTGGGTCAAACCGCGCGTGCAATGCTCGGGGGTCATGATCGGAATCATGTCGTGGACGAACGGTATATAGCGGATGCCGCGTGTCTGCTTGGCATGGCGGACATAGAGAAAATAATTCTGCAGCCACCAGCTCGTGCCGAGATTGATCAGCGACGAACCATGCGGGAAATCGAACGGGTCGGTCAGCGACAGGAACAGGCGCAGGCCGGCCACGGCCTCGATCCATTCGGGGGCGAAACGGTCTCCGCTGGCGGTGCTGAGCTTTGCGATCGAGCGCATCCGCTCGATCGGCAGCTCCAGCCAGTCGTCGCGCCCGTCGATGAAGCAGCAAAGCCGGATTTCGCGATCGGCCTCCCGGGTCAGCGCGCCCTCGATCGTTTCGATCTGGACCCGTTGGATACCGGTCGGAAGCCGCGCATTTGCATAGTAGCTGATGAGGTCGGAGATATCGAAGACCAGCGGCGGCAACTTGCCGGTGGGCTCTGCATCGGCGCCGGAGGGGGCCATGTCCTCGGTGATCACCTTGCGGATCTGCCCCAGCAGGGGCGCTTCGCCGGCGCGGGATGGCAATCCCTCGAACAAGGTACGGAGCTGCGCGATCAGTGCAGCCCGATCCTTGTGCGCGCGCTGCGCGAGCAGCCGCAACAGCTCGTCACCCTCCTGCGGCGCCTTCTCGCCAGCATGGAGCGCCTTGAGGAAATGCAATATGGAAAGCTCGTTGCGGCCGAGCTGCTTATAGATATGCGCCATGAAGACATGCGCTTCCGCGAGTTCGGGCTTCAGCCGGACCGCTTCGGAATAGGCCTCGATCGCCTGGGCGAACGCGGACTGCTCCTTCTGGGCATGGCCGAGCTGGACCCAGATGGACACCAGCTCGGGCCGCTCCTCGACCGCGGCGCGATAGGCCGCCGCCGCCGCTGCCCAGTCCCGCCGCGCGCGGGCGGCATCGCCGCGCGCGACATGCTCCGTTGCCGTCGTCGACCCATAGGCCGGGACGATCAGCCGCCGGGCACGCTTCAGAAAGCGTAAGCGTATGGCCATGTCAGTGCGCCTGTGATGAGATGATTGTCATCAATTGACAATTATCCTGAAATATCAATGTCATAAATGGAATGATCGCGTTCCCCAACTAGTCTTGCGTGGTAAAGGAGGTCTTACCGCACCGCAATATCCGGCTATGGAATAATTCCATGGGCCTATTGTTCCGCATTGGGTCTGGACATAGCGTTTCGGGGCGGCATAGCGCTGACGAACCAGATCGGGAGCCATTCTTGCCGGTAAAGCTTATCCATACGCGCCGCTTCGGGGACGACCGCGGCTGGTTCGCCGAAACCTATCAGCAGCCGCGCTGGGCAGAGCAGGGGGTAGCGGAAGCCTTCGTCCAGGATAATCACAGCTTTTCGCGGCAGGCCGGTACGATCCGGGGCATCCATTTTCAGGCGCCGCCGCATGCCCAGGCCAAGCTGGTTCGCTGCTCGCGGGGCCGCATCCTGGACTATGCGGTCGATCTGCGTGCCGGCTCGCCGAGCTATGGACGGCATGTCGTGGCGGAGCTGTCCGCCGACAATGGCGATCAGCTCTATATCCCGATCGGCTTCGGCCATGCCTTCGTCACGCTCGAGCCCGATACCGAGGTCCAGTATAAGGTGTCGGATGTCTATGCGCCGGAGACGGACGGCGGGATACGCTGGGACTGCCCCACCATAGCCATCGACTGGCCGCTGCCGTCGAGCGGGGCCGTGCTGTCGGCCAAGGACGAGGCATTGCCGTGGCTCGCCGGCTGGACTAGCCCTTTTGCCTATGACGGGCGGCCACTGCTGCCGCTGGATGTGGAGTAGAGATGCGTATCCTGGTCACCGGCGGGGCCGGCTTCATCGGCTCCGCGCTGGTCCGGCACCTGATCGGGGAAACCGCGCATGAGGTGCTCAACCTCGACAAGCTCACCTATGCCGGGGTGCTCAGCTCGCTCGATCCTGTCGGTAACAGCCCGCGCCACCGGTTCGTGCGGGGTGATATCTGCGATGCGGGGCTGGTCGGGCGGCTGCTTGCCGAATATCAGCCGGACGTGATCGCGCACCTCGCTGCGGAGAGCCATGTCGATCGCTCGATCGACGGCCCGGACGCCTTCATCCAGACCAATATCGTCGGTACATACACGATGCTGGCGGAGGCGTTGCGCTACTGGCAGTCGCTGGAGGGCGACCGCAGGTCGGGGTTCCGCTTCCACCATATCTCGACCGACGAGGTGTTCGGCTCGCTCGGGGACGAAGGGCTGTTCACAGAGGCGACGCCCTATGATCCGCGATCGCCTTATTCCGCGTCGAAGGCCGGGTCGGACCATCTCGTCCGCGCCTGGGGCCACACCTATGGCTTGCCGGTGCTCGTCACCAACTGCTCGAACAATTACGGCCCTTATCATTTCCCCGAAAAGCTCATCCCGCTGATCATCATCCGCGCGCTCGGGGGGGAGAAGCTGCCGGTCTATGGCGACGGATCGAACGTCCGAGACTGGTTGTTCGTCGAGGATCATGCCCGCGCGCTGCGTGCCGTGTTCGAGCGCGGGGTACCGGGTGAGACCTATAATGTCGGCGGCAATGCCGAACGGAAGAATATCGAAGTCGTGCGGGCTATCTGCGCGACGCTCGACCGGCTCAGCCCGCGCGCGGACGGGCGGCCCTATGCCGATCAGATCAGCTTTGTCACCGACCGGCCGGGGCATGACCAGCGCTATGCGATCGACGCGGCGAAGATAAAGGCCGAGCTGGGCTGGGCGCCGCAAATCGGTTTCGAGGAGGGGATCGCACGAACGGTGCGCTGGTACCTCGACAATCGCGCCTGGTGGGGGGACATCCTCGCCGGGCGATACGACACCGGCCGGCTCGGGCTCGCCAAGGCGTGACGCGCAACATCCTCGTCACGGGCGGGCAGGGGCAGATCGGCCTCGAACTGGCCCGGCAGGCCTGGCCAGAGGGTGTATCGATAGCATGCCCGCCGCGTGCCGAGCTGGATATCGCTTCGCAGGCCAGCCTCGCCACCTATCTGCGCGGGCGGAGCTTCGATGCGATCATCAACTGCGCAGCCTATACGGCGGTCGACAGGGCCGAGGAGGATCGCGAGCTCGCTTTCCTCGTCAATGGCGAGGCGCCCGGCTGGCTCGCCGACACAGGCATCCCGCTGGTCCACGTGTCGACCGACTATGTCTTCGACGGCAGCAAGGCCGGCTATTATGGCGAGCGCGATCCGGTCGCTCCGCTCGGTGCCTATGGCGCATCCAAGCTGGAGGGCGAGCGCGCCGTCGGCGCGGGCCAATCACGCTCGGTGGTCCTGCGCACAGCCTGGGTGGTTTCGGCGCATCGACAGAATTTCCTCAGGACCATGTTGCGGGCCGGGGCGGGCAGTCCGAAGCTTCGCGTCGTCGACGATCAGCGCGGCTGCCCGACCTCGGCCGCCGATATCGCAGCCGCGTTGCGCGTCATCGGCCTTCGGTTGATCGAGGATCGGGACGCACCGCTCGGTCTCTATCATTTCGTCAACGCGGGTGAGGCGACTTGGTGCGGGCTGGCGCGCGAAATATTTGCGCTGAGCAGCGCTGCCGGCGGCCCCGCGCCCGAGGTGGAGGCGATCACGACCGCCGATTATCCCACGCCGGCGAAGCGGCCCGCCAATTCACGGCTCTCGACGGACAAGATCACGTCGGACTATGGGATACATCCGCGGGACTGGCGGGCGGCCATCCGCGACATTATCGACGAGCTGGTGGGGCCGGTGCCCCAAACGGGGGCATGAACGAGTGAAGGGCATCATCCTGGCCGGCGGCGCGGGCACGCGACTTCATCCGATGACGATGGTGACTTCGAAGCAGCTGCTCCCGATCTACGACAAGCCGATGATCTATTATCCGCTGTCCACTCTGATGCTCGCCGGCATCAGGGAAGTGCTGCTGATCTCGACGCCGCGGGACACGCCGGCCTTCCAGGCGCTGCTGGGCGATGGCCGCCAGTGGGGAATGGAGATCAGCTATGCGGTCCAGCCGAGCCCCGACGGTCTCGCCCAGGCCTATGTGATCGGCGCCGGTTTCGTCGGTGGGGAGCGCTCCGCGCTGATCCTGGGCGACAACATCTATTATGGCCATGGCGCGACCGACCTGTTCAAGGCGGCGGTCGGGCGCGAGTCGGGGGCGACGGTCTTCGCCTATCATGTCACCGATCCCGAGCGGTACGGCGTGGTCGAGTTCGACGCCGGGATGCGCGCCGTCTCGATCGAGGAGAAGCCGGAAAAGCCGCGCTCCAACTGGGCGGTGACGGGTCTCTATTTCTATGACGCCGACGTGGTCGACATCGCCCGTGACCTCAAGCCGTCTGCACGCGGCGAACTGGAGATCACGGACGTCAACAAGGCCTATCTCGCTGCGGGTAAGCTCTCGGTCGAGCTGATGGGCCGCGGCTATGCCTGGCTCGACACCGGTACGCCCGACAGCCTGATCGAGGCAGCCGAGTTCGTCCGTACGCTGGAGAAGCGGCAGGGCTTCAAGATCGCCTGTGTCGAGGAAATCGCCCATGGCCAGGGCTTCATCGACTCCGCCCAGCTCGAACGTCTCGCCGATGGCTTCGGCAAAAGCGCCTATGGCACCTATCTCCGCAACATTCTATCGAGGCGCTGATGCAGAATGCACGTCATATCGCCGCCGGTCTCAGTGATTCGGACATGCTCTGGCTTCTGTCGGTCGGCAAGCTTCGCCGGCTCGCAGCGGGCGACAGGCTCGTGGCCGCCGGAAAGCCGGTCAACGACCTCTTTTTCGTCACCAGCGGCCTCCTCGGCGTCGTGCTGGAAGATGGCAAGCGTGTGGCACAGCTGCACAAGGGCGATGTCGTGGGCGAGATGTCTTTCGTCGAGCGCCATCCGCCGCAGGTGTCCGTTATTGCCGAGGATGCGGCCGAAATATTGTGCATCCCCCGCAAGCTGATCCTTGAGCGTTTCGAGCAGGAGCCCGTGTTCGCCGCGCGTTTCTATCGTGCGCTGGGCGTGTTCCTGTCGGAACGTCTGCGCGAAACCACGGCCGTGGTGAAGGCGGCGAACGAGGAGGAGATGCGCAAGGATAAGGCTGACAAGGCTGCCCGCGCGCGCTTCACCCGGCTGTTCAGCCGATCGGGACCATAAGGACCGCACAAGCCCCGCCCCATACGCCGCAGCGACGGGGTTTTAATGCATCG
>SCUQ01000030.1 GCA_004297635.1 Rhizorhabdus sp.
CGGTGCGACCCGGTCCGACGAGGTCGATGAAACGATCGAGCAGTTCCTCGCCCTCGGGCCACCAGCCGAGGCCGTCCGCCGGCAAGAAATGGCCGCAGGCGCCGACTCTCGCGAAACCGGCGCCCCATTGCCGCGCGAGGCTGAAGGCGCGGTCCGCCGACACCATCGGATCATCGTCGCTGGCGACGACCAGCGCCGGAAAGGAAAAGACCGTGGCAGGCAGCGGCGCAAAACCCTGGAGGCGGCTGTCGGCGCTGTCCGCCACGGCATCGCTCGGGCCGATCAACAAGGCGCCGGCAACGGCGATCTCACTCTCGCTGCTCATCAGTCCGGCCCAGGCGGCGATGGCCAGCGCGCCGATGCCATGACCGACAAGGATCAAGGGCGCATCGATGCCACGCAGGGCATGGTCGAGCCGGGAAACGAGACTGTTGCGATCCGGGCGCGCCTGGCCGAGATCGACCGCGCGGCAGTCGATCCTGCTCGCGACCCAATGGCTCTGCCAGTAGCCCGGCCCCTCGCAATCGAGATCGGGAAGAAGCAACGCCACGGGTGCCATCGACGGATGTTCGAAACGGGGCGTAGCCATGCTTCCGTCCTCCTCGACTCGCGCGGCCAAAGAGCCGCGGATCGAGGTGGCAGATTATGTCTAGCACATCGGTTGTAAATGGCCGTTGCGACCAAATGCGGCAGGATTGCGGCGAACCGGACGGCGCTCAGACAGGCTCTGAAACGCCTCCGGCTAAACCCTTGAAATTACTTGCCGCGATTCTTGCGATGACTCTCGAGATCGAGGATCATGTTCTCCCCGTCGGGCATCAGGCCGAGCCGACGGGCGATCTCCTGATAGGCTTCGACCTCACCGCCCAGGTCCTGCCGGAAACGATCCTTGTCGAGCTTCTCGCCCGTCGTCATGTCCCACAGGCGGCAGCCGTCGGGGCTGATCTCGTCGGCCAGGATGACACGGCTATAGTCATTGTCCCAGAACCGGCCGAATTCGAGCTTGAAGTCGACCAGTCGGATGCCGATTCCGGCAAACAGGCCGCACATGAAATCATTCACGCGGATCGCCATGTCGGCGATGTCGTGCATCTCCTCCTGGCTCGCCCAGCCGAAGCAGGCGATATGCTCGTCGGCGACCATGGGATCGCCCAGCGCATCGTCCTTGTAATAATATTCGATGATCGTGCGGGGCAGCTGGGTGCCTTCCTCGATGCCCAGCCGCTTGACGATCGAGCCCGCGGCAACGTTTCGCACCACCACCTCGATCGGGACGATCTCGACCTGGCGGATCAGCTGCTCGCGCATGTTGAGCCGGCGGATGAAATGGGTGGGCACGCCGATCGTGCCGAGCAGGGTGAAGATATGCTCGGAAATCCGATTGTTCAGTACGCCCTTGCCGTTGATCGTGCCCTTCTTCTGGGCGTTGAATGCGGTCGCGTCGTCCTTGAAATACTGGATCAGCGTGCCGGGCTCAGGTCCTTCGTAAAGAATCTTGGCCTTGCCTTCGTAAATCTGGCGGCGGCGGGTCATGGATCGGGCCTCCGGGGGCGCAGTAACAGAGAAGCCCCGGAGACAACGTCGATTCGGACGCGCCACCGGGGCAGTTCGGCCTCGCCTTTACCGCGATTGCCGGTCTCACGCAAACAATGCCGCGCTGCGGAGAGAATCCGCGTGCATTCTTCCCGGGAGAAGCCTAATCCGCGCCGGATTTCGCCATTTGGGGGCATCTTTGATGCGACATGAGGTGGCCGATGCCGATGCCCTGCAACCGCAGGGCCGGCAACGCAAGGACACGATGACCGCGCTTACGCTGGGGGCGCTCGGCGTGGTCTTCGGCGATATCGGCACCAGCCCGATCTATGCCTTTCGCGAAGCCCTGGGTCAGGCGGCAGCCGACGGCATCGTTGCCGGCGAGATACTGGGTGTGCTCAGCCTCGCGCTCTGGGCGCTGATCCTCGTCGTCACCTGCAAATATGTGCTGTTCCTGATGCGCGCGGACAATGGCGGCGAAGGCGGCGTCCTGGCGCTCATGGCGCTCGCCCAGCGTTCCACCCGCAAGCGCCATCGCCTCGTACTTCTTCTGGGCGCGGCGGGCGCCGCGCTGTTTTACGGCGACGGCGTGATCACCCCTGCCCTGTCGGTCCTCTCCGCCGTGGAGGGGCTCCGGACGATCAAGGGGCTGGAACATGCCGTATCGCAGGGCACGATATTGCTCATCACGTCGGGAATCCTGATCGGCCTGTTCCTGATGCAGGCGCGCGGCACCGCGATCGTCGGCCGGTTGTTCGGACCGATCTGCCTGCTCTGGTTCGTGACGATCGCCGGGATCGGTCTCATCCATATCGCCGATGAACCCGCGATCTTGGCGGCGCTGCTGCCCCATTATGGCGTGCTGTTCATGGCCAATCACGGCCTGGCCGGCATGTTCGTGATCGGCGCCGTCTTCCTGACCGTGACCGGTGCCGAGGCGCTGACCGCCGACATGGGCCACTTCGGCGCCCGGCCGATCCGGCTCGGCTGGCTGCTGATCGTCTTCCCGGCGCTGTCGCTCAACTATCTCGGTCAGGGCGCATTCGCACTCCACCGTCTCGAAGTGGCGGCGGCGCGGGGGCTGGAATTCACCAATCAGGACTGGTTCTTCCTGATGGCGCCGGGGATCGCGCGTATTCCGCTGGTCCTGCTCGCCACCTGCGCCACCGTCATCGCAAGCCAGGCGGTCATCACCGGTGCCTATTCGCTCACCCGTCAGGCGATCCAGCTGGGGTTGCTGCCAAGGCTCAAGATCCGTCAGACCTCGGAACATGCGGCTGGGCAGATCTATCTGCCGACCATCACCCTGCTGCTGTTCATCGGCGTGATGATCCTCGTGCTTGGCTTCGGCTCCTCCTCGGCGATGGCGGCGGCCTATGGCATCTCGGTGTCGGGCACGATGGTCGTGACGACATGCCTCGGCTTTCTGGTGGTTCGTCGCACCTGGGGCTGGGGTCTGCCGCTCACCGCGGCCGTGATCGTGCCGCTGCTGCTGCTCGATCTCTTCTTCTTCGGCGCGAACATCCTGCGCGTCTACGAAGGGGGCTGGGTGCCGCTGCTGATCGCGTTCGGCGTGGGCCTGCTGATCGCGACCTGGGTTCGCGGCCGCAATCTGCTGCTGTCGATCGACCAGAGTCAGGCGATCGAGCTGGAGGAGCTTGCCCGGATGCTGCGCGCGCGGCCGCCCGAGCGGGTCCCGGGCATGGCGATCTTCCTGTCCTCCGATCTCGAAGCGGCTCCCAGCGCACTCCTGCACAACCTCAAGCACAACAAGATACTGCACGAACGCAATCTCGCATTGACGATCAACACGGTGAACACCCCGGCGGTGTCGGCGGCGCAGCGCCTCGACATGACCAACATCGACGAGAATTTCACCCGCGCCGTGCTCAACTACGGCTTCATGGAGAGCCCCGACATTCCGCGTGACCTGGCCTTCGCGCTGCGCCACGGCGACAACAAGCTGGAGCCGATGCAGACCAGCTACTTCATCGGCCGCTCGACGCTTCGTCCGTCCAAGCATAGCGGCATGCCCTTCTGGCAGGACCTGCTGTTCATCTTCCTCCATCGCAACGCATCCGATCCGACCGACTTCTTCCGCATTCCGCCGAATCGCGTCGTCGAGCTGGGGTCTCAGACCACGATCTGAGCAGAGCAGCGGAGAGGGCTTGCATGGATCGCTCAACATCCTATGGCGGAACCATGCCGGCCGCGGACATCTTCGAACACGCAAAACGGATGATATCCGGCCATGCGGGTCAGATCGGCCTGCGCTACGTTGATCATGGCGACGACTGGGTGGACCTGGCGTTCGATTACAAGCCCGAACTGGCCATCAATGCCGAAACCGGCATTCTGGCCTCCGGCCCGATCATCTCGCTGATCGACAGCGCCTGCGGCATCTCCATCATGGTGAAGGTGGGGCAACCGCGTCCGATGGCGACGCTCGACCTGCGCGTCGACTATGTCCGCGCCGCGCCGCCCGGCCGATCGATCACGGCACGCGGGACATGTTACCGGATCAGCCGCAACGTCGCTTTCGTCCGCTGCATGGCGCACGATGGCGATCCAGACGATCCCGTGGCCCATGCGCTGGCCACCTTCTTCTTCACCGGCGACTGAGCCATGGCCTTCCACTCCCCTTATGCCGACATGATCGGCGCGCGCCGCAACGATGCCACCGACGAACCGATCCTGACGATCGCCTGGCGATCGGAGGTGGAGGGGCGCCCGGGATATGTTCATGGCGGCATCATTGCCGGACTGCTGGAGATGGCCTGCTACGAGGCGCTGATCCTGGAACTCAGGGCCAGTGGCGACGAGGCGCGCCTGAAGCCGATCAACGTGGCGGTCGATTATCTGCGTGGCGGCGTGGTCGCCGACACACATGCCGTCGCGCAGATCGTACGGGTCGGCAAGCGGGTCGCCAATGTGACGGCGATCTGCTGGCAGGACGACCGATCCAGGCCGATCGCCACCGCGCGGATGCACATTCTGCTGGATCGCTAAAGTGAGTACAGATCCGTAATGACCGATTTCGCTTCCCTGCTTCTGCCCGATCGCGGCGAGCCCGCCAACAGCCTGACGCCGGTCGCGGCCGATGGCTTCGAAGGCTGGTTGAAGCAGCATGCGACCCAGGTGCGCACATTGGCGAACGCCGCACAGTTCAGCGCGAAGCCCGGCGAGCTGCTGATCCTGCCGGGCCGCAGGGACGGCGAATGGTCGGCCATATTCGGCGCCGCGGCGACGCCTGGTCCCTGGGACCTTGCCGCCATCGCCCAGAAGCTTCCCGCCGGAAGCTACCGGATCGAGGGCGATGCTCCGCCAGACGGTACGCTCGGTTGGCTGCTCGCCCACCATCGGTTCGATCGCTACCTGGCCAAGCCCGATCCGGTACCTGCCCGCATATTGCTGAGCCGGAATGCCGCCGCGATCGGGCCGGCGGTTGCGATGGCCGAGGCGGTGGCGCTGGTCCGCGACCTCGTCGACACCCCCGCCGCCGATCTCGGCCCGGCCGAACTGGCGGTGGCGGCCGAGGCGGTCGCGAAAGCGCATGGCGCCGCGATCCGCGTGACCAAGGGCGACGCGCTCGATCGTGACTATCCGATGATCGCGGCGGTCGGCCGCGCAGCGGTTCGCGAGCGGGCGCCGCGGCTGATCGAGCTGGAATGGGGCGATCCGAAGCATCCGCGCATCGCCATCGTCGGCAAGGGAGTCTGTTTCGATTCGGGCGGCCTCGATCTCAAGCCGTCCTCGGCGATGCTGCTGATGAAGAAGGACATGGGCGGCGCCGCGCATGCGCTGGCGCTGGCCGGGCTCGTCATGGGGGCGCGGCTGCCGGTCCGCCTTCATCTGCTGATCCCGGCGGTGGAGAACGCCGTCGCCGGGGATGCATTTCGTCCGGGCGATATATTGCGCAGCCGCAAGGGCCTGTCGGTCGAAATCGGCAATACCGACGCCGAGGGCCGGCTCGTCCTGGGCGATGCGCTGACCCGTGCGGGCGAGGAGAAGCCCGAGCTGATCATCGACTTCGCGACCCTCACCGGTGCTGCGCGGGTGGCGCTCGGCCCCGATCTGCCTGCGCTCTTCGCCAATGACGATGCGCTTGCCGCCGAGCTCACCGCCGCCGCGCAGGCCGTTTCCGATCCGCTCTGGCGGCTGCCCCTCTGGCCCGATTATGGCGACATGCTCAAATCGACCGTCGCGGACATCAACAATGCCGGCGAGGGCGGGATGGCGGGCGCGGTCACGGCGGCGCTGTTCCTCCAGCGCTTCGTGCCCGAAGGCACGCCGTGGGCGCATCTCGACACATTTGCCTGGCGCCCGTCGGCGAAGCCCGGTCGGCCGAAGGGCGGCGATGCGCTGGGCCTGCGCGCAGCCTTCGCCATGCTCAGCAGGAAATTCGTTACGGCTTGAGGCCGGATGCCGGGTTTCGGCGACGAAATCCCGGCGGTCATATCGGCTAGCGAAACAAAAGGCCGGGGGCTGCGTTCAGCCACGGGAATAGCAACCCCGGACCCGTTTTTGTGAGGCGCGTATAATGGCCGATAATCAGCTTTCCCAATGGATGCGGGCACTGGTGTCCTATGTTCGTTCGGGACAGCCCGATCTGACCAACCGGCAGATGGCATTGCTCCTGATCAGTTACATCACCCCCGGCCCGCATACTGTCCGCGGCCTTGCCCAGCAGCTGGGCGTTTCCAAGCCGGTCATAACGCGCGCCTTGAATACCCTGGGGTCGCTCGGCTATCTGCGCCGCGAACGCGACGATAATGATCGTCGCAACATCTTTGTCGCGAAGACAGAAAAAGGGGCCGCCTTCCTCGATGCGTTCGGAAAGTCCATCGATCTCGAGAAGGCTCGCGGCTGACGCATCGTCGGGCGGCCGGATACCCATAGCCGCCTTCCATCTCGATGGCCCCACGTGCGCGCTCGATGCGCGGATCAATGCCTTTCGCACCGACATCGCCGATGTCGCGCTGGCCGGCACGCTGTTCGCGCCGCATTACGCCGCGCCCATGCTGCGTATGGCGTCGGTACCGGCGATGATGCGGAAGGCCGCCCGGCACGACGCGGAAGCGGTATCGCAGATCATGCCGGGCGAAAGCTTCGCGGTACTCGACCTGTCGGGCGGCTGGGCATGGGGCTATTCATTCCATGATCATTATGTCGGCTATGTGCCGGCGGATGTGCTTGGCGACCTCGTCG
>SCUQ01000326.1 GCA_004297635.1 Rhizorhabdus sp.
TGAGCGGCGCCGCCGCCGCGGCGGTGGCGTGCCTTCCGATTGCCGGGCGTCAGGGTTCCGGTTTCTCGAAGGCGACGCTGATCTGGAGGGGCACCAGGTCAGGGACTAGCGGGATGCCGTAGCTGACACCGAAGTCGCTGCGGCGGATGGTGGTCGTCGCGTCGAAGCCGATCGTCCTCTTGCCCATCATCGTGCCCGCGCCGATGAAGACTGCGTCGAGCACCACCGGCTTCGTCACCCCCTTGATCGTCAGCCGACCGCTGATCTTCGCGCGCTTGCCGCTCGGACGGATCGACACAGCCTCGAACCGCGCGGTCGGGAATTTTGCGGCATCGAAGAAGTCCGGGCCCTTCAGATGTTCGTCGAGCTTCGCCACCGTCGTCGTGATCCCGCTCACCGGAATGACGATCGACACCTTGGAGCGCGCTGGGGCCTTGGGATCGATCGTCATCGATCCGGTTACGGCGCCGAACATGCCGCGATAGGTGCTGAAGCCGAGATGGTTGACGGTGAAGGTGACCTGGCTGTGGCCCGGATCGACCGCGTAGGTGCCCGCCGCGATCCGGCGGGTGTCGGCGATGCCGGGCGGAGTCTTCGGCATCTGCCCGGAGGCGGGAAGCGCCGTTGCGATGGCGATCCCGGCAGACAGGAGGCAGGCGCGTTTCATCAACTTCTCCGCATATGAAAATGGCGACGGACCCGTGTCCGCCGCCATCCTCAAAGCTGCAAGAGCTATTTGTGACCGAACCCGCTTCGCAGCGGAGTCGATCAGTTCTTGGCCTTGTCGACCAGCTGGTTCTTGCCGATCCAGGGCATCATCGCGCGCAGCTCGGCACCGACCTTTTCGATCGGATGCTCGGCGGCGAGCTTGCGGCTCGCCTTCAGCTCGGGCTGGCCGGCGCGGTTATCGAGGACGAAGCGCTTGACGAACTTGCCCTTCTGGATGTCGTCGAGGACGCGCTTCATCTCGGCCTTGGTCTCGTCGGTGATGATCCGCGGGCCGGTGTGGATGTCGCCATATTCGGCGGTGTTCGATATCGAATAGCGCATGTTGGCGATGCCGCCCTCATACATCAGATCGACGATCAGCTTCACTTCGTGGAGGCATTCGAAATAGGCCATTTCGGGGGCATAGCCCGCTTCGGTCAGGGTTTCGAAGCCGGCCATGATCAGATGGCTGAGGCCGCCGCACAGCACGGCCTGCTCGCCGAACAGGTCGGTCTCGCACTCTTCCTTGAAGGTCGTCTCGATCACGCCCGAACGGCCGCCGCCGATCGCCGAGGCGTAGGACAGGGCGACGTCATGGGCGTTGCCGCTCGAATCCTGCGCGATCGCGATCAGGCAGGGGACACCGCCGCCGCGCTGATATTCGGAGCGCACGGTGTGGCCGGGACCCTTCGGCGCGATCATGAACACGTCGATGTCGGCGCGCGGCTCGATCAGGCCGAAATGGACGTTGAGGCCGTGGGCGAACGCAAGGGCCGCACCCGGCTTCAGATTGTCCTTCAGGTCGTCATTGTAGATCGCGGCCTGATGCTCGTCGGGCGCAAGGATCATGATGATGTCAGCCCATTTCGCGGCATCGACGTTCGACAGGACCTTGAAGCCGGCGCCTTCGGCTTTCTTTGCGGTGGCCGAACCCGGGCGAAGCGCGATGGCGACGTCGGTGACGCCTGAGTCCCGCAGGTTCTGGGCATGGGCATGGCCCTGGCTGCCATAACCGACGATGGCGACCTTCTTGGTCTTGATAAGGCCGATGTCGGCATCACGATCATAATAGACGCGCATGATGTTGCTTCCCTGTGGCGCCGCCGGACATCCACTTGTGCGGATTGCGGCCTTGTTGAAATTCGGTGGTGGCCCCCTAACGGGCGGGCGCCCGTTCGTCGAGCCTGCTTTATTCTAGGCGCCCTAAAGCGCCTCTTTGCCCCGGACGATCGCGGCAACGCCGGTACGGGCGACCTCGACCAGCCCCACTTCGCGCATCAGTTCGAGGAATTTGTCGATCTTCTCGGTGCCGCCGGTGACTTCGAAGATGAAGCTGGAAATGGTCGAATCGA
>SCUQ01000327.1 GCA_004297635.1 Rhizorhabdus sp.
CTTTGCCGTCGTCGCCAGCGAGATAAAGCAGCTGGCTCATCAGACGGGCGAGGCGGCCAAGGATGTCGCGGGACGGATAGGCCGTGCGCGCGGCACGTCGGAACTGGCTGCCAATGCGCTTACCGACATTGCGCGGACGATCGGGGAGATCAACGGGATCGCCACCAGCGTAGCGAGCGCGATGGACCAGCAATCCATGACCACCGGTCAGATCGCGACAAGCACCAGCCAGGCGGCGGATGGATCGCAGAATGTCGCGACGATCATCGCACAGGTTCATGACGGGATCGATGCCACCGGTCGCGCGGCGCATGAAACGCTCGATGCGGCAGCCGATCTGAGCCGCCAGGCCGAGTCGCTTCGCCTGACCGTCGATGACTTCCTCGCGACGGTACGCGCCGCCTAGCCGATTGTCGTCGAGGGGGCTGCCACAGCCCTTAATCGTTGATTCAGAGTTATAATCTAGCTTCGCCCATGAGGGGATATGGAATGAAGGCTCGTTATACCCGTCTGCTCGCCGCCGCATGCGCTGCCTTGGCGGTACTGGCTGCCACATCGCCTGCCCGCGCGGCGGATGCCGCTTTCGATGCCAAGGTCATGAAGCTTGTCTCGACCTTTTACAGCTATCCCCGATCCGCCGAGCTTCGTCACGAAGAAGGGCGCGCCAAGGTCAAGATCGTCATCGCCGGTTCGGGCAAGACGATCTCGATCGAACTGGTCGAAAGCAGCGGTTCGCAGATCCTCGATCGCGAAGCGGTTCGCATTCCGGGAAAGGTCGGAACATTTCCCCCGCCGCCGGGCGGGGCTCCCTATACGGTCATCGTTCCCATTCGCTGGCAGATGGGTTGACGCGGCAGCGCCGAATCAGCCCTTCGCCAGAGACGCCGGCTTCCTAAAGCCCCAAGGTTCGGGCCGCGTCGTCGAAGCGTGCGAGTTGCGTCGCATTGCCTTTGAACGCCGCCTTGGCCTTTGCCAGCGCATCCTTCGCGCCCGCCGGGTCGTTGAGCACCATCTTTGCGCGCATCAGCATGATCCACCGGTCGGCGTCCTGTGGATTGGCGGCGAGACGGGCGGCGAGGCGATCGACCATGCCACGCGCCATTTCGTCCTGCTGCGATGGCGTCATTGCGGTCGCGGCCTTCAGATCGCCGGCATTGGGGCCGGGGATGCCCGCCGTCGCGACGCTGGCGCCGTCGCCCATCGGTGGTGTCACCGTGTCCTGCGACGGTGCGGCGGGGGCGGGGACGCGGCCTGCGACGTCGATCTTGTGCTCGGTGGCGACCTTGGCGATCAGATCGCGGACCGGCCGCTCCCACGGAGCGCCGGGCGGACTGTCCTTCAATATCGCGATCCAGTCGTCGATAGCGCCTTTATGATCGCCATCCTGGTCTTTCTTGACGGCGAGAAAGTAGCGCGCCCGGTGATCGCCCGGATCGATCGACAGGGTCTTGCGGAACGATGCTTCGGCCGCCGGGGTGACGCCCCCCGGGCCTGAAAGCAACTGGGCTTCGCCGAGCGCCGACCAGATTTCCGCATTGGAAGGATCGATCTTCACCGCCCTGGCATAGGCGGTGGCGGCATCGGCATAACGGCCGACGTTGTAATAGGACCAGCCCAGCGTCGTCCAACCCTTGGCGTCGTCCGGATTGTCCTGAAGCTTTTTTTCCAGGCCGGAGATCATCGATGCTACGTCACCCACCTGTTCGGGGGCGCCCGTCGCAGCGGGTGATTCCTGGCCGCCGCCGCGCGAACGGACCACGGCGATCGCGATCGCGGCCAGCGCCACCAGTGCCGCTAGGATCAAGGCGACCCGCGCGAACGGCAATGAAAAACCTTTGTTTGCGGCACTGTCCTTCGTCACATTTATCTCCGAAATTGAGCGCACTAGGCTTTGAGCCTTCATTGTAATGAAAGTCTAGCGGAACGCGACGAAGCTGATAGAGTAGGGTTGGGGCAGACAGGGGCGGATTTTCAGCAGGGGCTGAGAATCGGCCATTGTCACATTTCAGGGCCGTCCGCTCAGCGGCGCGAAACGGGGCAGGGGGAATCAGTGTCGGATACCTACCGGATTGCCATCGTTGGCTCGGGGCCGGCGGGGCTTAGTGCCGCGGCGCATGCCGCGAAGCTCGGTCTGTCGCACGTCCTGCTCGAGAAGACCGACCATCTCTCCGATACGATCTACAAGTATCAGAAGGGCAAGCACGTCATGGCGACGCCGAGCCAGCTGGTGCTGCGCTCGGACATCGATTTCGACGCCGGAAAGCGTGAGAAGGTGCTGGGCACCTGGGATGAGCAGACCGCCGAGAACAAGGTCAATGTCCGCCTGAAGAGCGAGGTGAAGTCGATCACCGGCCAGAAGGGCGATTTCACGATCACCCTGACCGACAAGACCGAGATCAGGGCCGAGGCGATCATTCTTGCGATCGGCACGCAGGGCAATCCGAACCTGCTGCGCGTGCCGGGTGCCGATCAGGGCCATCTCCAGCTTCAATATCAGCTCGACGATCCCGGCGAATATGTCGATGAGCATATCATGGTCGTCGGCGCAGGCGACGCAGGGATCGAAAATGCGCTGGGCCTCGCGGCGGACGTCGCGCAGGGCAACATCGTCACGATCATCAACCGTACCGCCGATTTCAGCCGGGCGAAGAGTGCCAATGTCAAGCTGCTGATGCAGGCGCGTGACGAAGGCCGGATGAACATCGTCACCGACGCATCGCCCAATCGCATCGAGCCCGGCCATATCGTTCTCGACACCCGCGATGGCGAAGCGCGTATCCGCTGTGACCGGGTCATCGCCCGGATGGGCTCGGCCGCGCCGCGCAAATTCATCGAGGAATGCGGGATTCAGTTCACCAGTCC
>SCUQ01000328.1 GCA_004297635.1 Rhizorhabdus sp.
CACCGGACAGGCTGCGCAGCGCGACCGCCTGCCCCACCCGGATGCGCTCCGCATCACGGGGATAGACGAAGAATTCGGCGTGCAGCATCGCTGGATCGGCGACCACGAACAGCGGCCTGTCCCCGGTCATGGCGCCGACATTGGCGTTCTTCTCGACGATGATCCCGCCGATCGGTGCGGGGATCGTATAGGATTGGAGACTGTGGCTGGATTCGACCCGGGCCAGCGCCTGCCCTTTCGCGACGCGATCGCCCAGCTGGGCCCGCATCGCCAGCACCCGCCCGGGATACCAGGCGCGGACCTCGGCCTTGCCCTCCGGCGTGATCTCGATGCGGCCGGACATGTCGATCCGCTCGTCGATCGTGGCCGGCCCCGCCCGTTCGGAACGGACGCCGCCCGCGGCCGCAGCCGCCGCGGCGATGGTCGTGCGGCCCTCATAGGAAGCGTAGCTCCAGCGATGGCGCCGGCCCCCTTCGGTGGCCGTGACGGTCACGTCGAACGAATGCGGTTCCCGGACGATGCCGTTGCCGCGCAGGACATCGCCCTCTGGCCGGAAGGCGAAACGGTCGACCTCGCCGCCGAGCCGCTTCAGCTCCAGCGCGATCCGGACGTCCGCGGGTGCGATCGGCTTGTCGTCACGATAGGCGTAGAGGCGGAACTCGGGTTCGGCGCCATCCTCGAAAATGGTGACTTCGACAGCAAAATTCCCATCGCGCAACATGCGCCCGCGATGGGGGCCGCGTTCATAATCCTCGGCGGCCGCGCCATGCTCCGGCGCTTCGTGCGGTTCGTGGGATTCGGGTTGCGCGCCACAGCCCGACAGGGTGAAAGCCATCGCCAGCAGTCCGGCGCTCATCAGGCCACGCATCAGCGGGTCTCCTCGGATGGGATCAGGGGAAGGTGGCGGCCGGTCAGTCGGTCGAGCCGGGCGCCGTCGAGGTGATAGGATCGGAGCAGGTCGATGCGGCGCAGCCGCGCGTCGATCACCGCACGCTGCGCCTCGGCGACCTCCAGGAAGGTGAAGGCGGTTCCGCCCCGGTTGAAGCCGTCGCGAACCAGCCTGACGGCCCGTTCGGCGCGGGGCGTGACCTCCGCGTCGGCGCCCGCGATCTGTCGCAATATGGCGGCGCGGTCGGCGGTCAGCCGGTCGATCTCCCGCTGCCGTTTGGCCGTCGCCACCGCGATTTCGGCCTCGGCCGCGCGGCGTTCGGCTTCGGCACGCTCGATATTGCCCCGGCTGGCACGCTGGCCGCCCAGCGGGATCGATCCGCCGACGATCACCGCGACGTCATTGCCCTGGCCGAAGTGCCGGACCCCCGCGCGCACCGTCGGGTCGGTCCTGGCCTGGGCCTTTTCCAGATCCACCTTCTGTCCGGCGGCGTCCTTCTCCGCCTCGAGCAGGGTCAGATCGGGTGCCCGATCGACCGGAGCGGCGAGCGCTGGCGCGACGAAGTCGGCCGCATCGAGATCCACCGCCGCAATCTGCAGATAGGCTGCCAGCACCGCATGCGCCGCGCGCGATGCGGCGGTCGCGCGCTCATGGTCCACCCGGGCCAGCGCGGTTGCCGCACGGGCGCGCTCGGCGCTGAACAGCGGATCGAGCGCGCGGCTGACCCGGCGCCCGGTCTCCGCCTCCAGCCGCCGGGCAAGCTGCAGCCGCTCGTCGGCGATCCGGGCCATGGCCTCGGCCGCCTGGGCCTCCACCCAGGCGATCTGCACTTCGGACAGCATGTCGAGCGCCCGCAGCATCGCGCGTTGCCGCGTCAGCCCGACCTCGGATCGCGCGACGGCGGTGCGGGCATCGCGCTTTCCGCCCCGCTCCCATCTTTGTTCATAATAGAAGGTGCTCTGCGCCCGCCTGGCGGGCGAATAGGGGCCGGACCCGGCAAAATCCTCGAGATCGACGCCAATGGTCGGCTGCGGCCCGATACGGGCCTGGCGGAGGGCGGCCTCCGCCGCGTCGACCGCGGCGGTCCGCACCGGTGCCGTCATGTCCGCGCCCGCGGCGCGGAGGAGGACATCATTCAGCTTGAGCGGTTCGGCGGGTGCCGATGCGGTCAGGCACAGCAGCAGGAATCCGCCGAAAATGGCGATGGCGGTGCTGCGCGGCGAACGCGCGGCACGATAGGGAATCGGCATGACAGGAGCTCACCAAAACAGGTCGGAAACCGCACCCGGAGGTGCAGGCGGTCAGACGAGTCGGGTGATGCTTCTGGGCGGGCGGGAAAGGCCGCTCGACAGATCGTCGGTCAGCAGCCGAACGGGACGGGATATGGCGGCGATCCGGGACGAGGCGTATGCGGCATCCCAGCCGAGCGTGCTCGCCACCATGGTCGATCCGGAATCGCCATGGTGATGGTGCGGGGTCGCCCGATCATCGGGCGTGCCGTCATTGGTCTGGGTCGCGGCGGGGTGGTCGATATCCATCAACGCCAGGCTGACCGCCGAATGAGCGTGGATCCGCTCCTGCGCCGCACGGTGCTCCAGATCGTCGATCATGCGGGTCGCCGACGTGGCCGCCGCAAGCAGCGCCAGCATGACGCCGAGCACGATCGACACGCGCTTGACGAACAGGCCCAGGGCAGCCGGAGGGAGGGTGGCGGTCACGCCTCCAGCCTAGGCAGCGGCGGCGATCGGCGCAAGCATCTCATCGCCCGCGATCGGCTGGCCGGCGAGGCCCGCGCCTCGTCGATACCGCCGCGCGCGACAAGCGGCGATATCGTCACAGCCAGAAGCGGACGCCGGCGATGAAGGCGGTCGATCTTGGCGCGTCGCCCGCGGCCCGCGCGAGCCGTGCGCTGCGGCCGACGCGCCGCTCGTGCGAAACGCCGACATAGGGTGCGAATTCGCGCGTGATCTCATAGCGCAGGCGCAGGCCCAGCTCGATATCGGTGAGCCCCGCACCCAGCCTTTCGGCCGGCGCGTGCTGCGCCGACAGATTGGCTTCGATGCGCGGCTGCAGCACCAGCCTTTGCGTCAGCCGCTGGTCATAATAGGCCTCTATCCGGCCGAACAGCCTGCCTTTGTCCGACAGGAACAGCGCGCCCTCGACCTCGAACCAGTAAGGGGCCAGGCCCTCCACACCGATCGTCGCATAGCTGCGCGACGGACCCTCGCCGAAATCCTGCCGTGCACCGGCCTGCAGGTTCCAATAGGCGTCGAGCGCGCGCGAATAGAGGATCTGCGCCTCGGCCGTTTCCAGTTTCCGGCCGAAACCGCCTTCGCCCTCGCTCTTCACCACGAGCCGGTTGATGTCGCCGCCGAACCAGCCCTCGCCGTCCCAGCGATAACGGTCGGCCCCGCGCCGGGGGGCGACTTCCGCGATGTTGAACATGATCTGCGAGAAGCTGGCGCCGCCATGTTCGGCGATCATGCTCTCTCGCACGGCTTTCATGCGCGCGGCGGGAAATATCGCATCGGCGGCCCAATCGGCGGCCGGCGGCGGCGCCTCTCCGGCGGGGACCGGATCGGTCCCGGAGGCACCGTGCATATGATGTCCGGCATGGGGATCTGCCGATGGCGCCGGCGCGGCGGCGGGTTCATGACCGCCGTGCGTGCCGTGGGCGCTATGGTCCATCTGAGCCGGCGCGGCCGCGAGTTCATGGCCGCCATGTGCGCCATGAGCGCTATGATCCATCTGGGCCGGGGCAGCCGCGGGTTCGTGGCCATCGTGCCCGCCATGTGCGCTGTGGTCCATCTGCGCCGTGGCGGGCGTGGCGGCCAGCATCGCGCCGAGCGCGAGGAGGATGGTCCTGCTCATGCCGGCCGCACCGTGACGATCTGCATCATGCCGGCGTGCATGTGATAGAGCATGTGACAGTGGAAGGCCCAGTCGCCGGGCGCATCGGCGGTCAGGTCGAAACTGACCTTGCCCCCCGGCGCGACGTTCACCGTATGCTTCGATGGCGCGCGGTCGCCATGGCCGGTCACGAGGTCGAAGAAATGACCGTGCAGGTGGATCGGGTGGTTCATCATCGTGTCGTTGACCAGGGTGATCCGCACCCGTTCGTCCTGGCGGAACGGGATGGGGGCCTTGACCTCGCTCAGCTTCACCCCGTCGAAAGCCCACATATAGCGTTCCATATTGCCGGTCAGATGGATTTCCATCGTGCGCTGCGGGGCCGGCAAGGCCCGGTCCGCCGGCGCCTTCAGGTCGCGATAGACGAGGACGCGGTGGCCGGCGTCCTTCAACCCCTGCGGCGGTTCGCCGGTCCGGTCGATCGGCATGGGGGAAATGGTCTGCACCCCCGGATTGAGCGGAACCGACGGGGCGTTGCTCTGCGATCGCATCCCCATGTCCATGCCCGGCATCTCCATGTCATGGTCCATCGATCCCATGCCCATGTCGACCATGTCGGCCAGCGGGCGGGCGCGCAAAGGCGGCACCTCCGCCGTCATACCGGCGCGGGGCGCAAGGGTGGCGCGCGCCATGCCGGAACGGTCGATCGCCTCGCAGGCGATGGTGAAGGCGCGGTCCTCGCGCGGGGTGACGATCAGGTCGTAGGTCTCGGCCACCGAAATCTGGAACTCGTCGACCGTCACCGGTGCCACCGGCTGCCCGTCGGCTTCGACGATCGTCAGCGGCAGGCCGGGGATGCGCACGTTGAAGATCGTCATCGCTGAGGCGTTGATGAAGCGCAGCTTGACCCGTTCGCCCGGCTGGAACAGCGCGGTCCAGTTGTCGGCGGGGCCGTGGCCGTTGACGAGGAAGCTGTAGATCGACCCGGTCACGTCGGAGATATCGGTCGGGTCCATCCGCATGCGGCCCCATTCCAGCCGGTCCTTGCCCGACTGGTCCCGGCCGCGCAGCTGCCCCGCCAGGGTCTGCTTCTGATAATTGAAATAGCCGCCCTGCATCTTGAGCTTGCGGAAGATCTGGTGCGGGTGGAGCGGGCTGTGGTCGGACAGGACGATCACATGCTCGCGGTCGCACGGGGCATGTTCGGGACCGGCGGGATCGATCACGAGCGGACCATAATGGCCCATCTGCTCCTGCAGGCCGGAATGGCTGTGATACCAGTAGGTGCCCGCCTGGCGGACCGGGAAGTCATAGGTGAAACTGTCATGGGCGGGGATGCCCGGAAAGCTGACGCCGGGCACGCCATCCATGTGGAACGGCAGCAGCAGGCCATGCCAGTGGATCGAGCTGTCCTCGTCGAGTTGGTTGATCACCGTCAGGCGCGCGCGCTGGCCTTCGCGCAGCCGGATCAGCGGGCCGGGCACCGTACCGTTGATCCCGATCGCATGCGACGTGCGGCCGTCGACGCGCAGCATCTGGTGCGCGATCGTCAGCCGGATATCGTCGCCGGACAGGGTGGGGAGGGTCGGCGCGATGCCGGCGGATACCGGCTGGGCCCAGGCGGGGAGCCACGGCACCAGCGCGGCGCCTCCGACGGCCAGGCCCGATCGCAGCAGGGTCCGGCGATTCAGCGATATGTCATCCATGGCCCTGTCTACGCGCCCCATGGCCGCACCCCTCATGAAGATCGTATCGCATCGCAATTATTCTGGATGCGCGGCGGACCGGACGTCGCCGCTGCGAAGGTCGCTTTTCGCTTCACAAAGCGGATCGCATCGGCGAAAGAGAACATGTGATGAACATGGGCGCTTCATACCGATGATCCTGATGGGCTTCGATCCCGGCCTCGGCACCACCGGCTGGGGCGTCATTTCCGCCGACGGCAATCGGCTCAGCCATGTCGCCAACGGCCAGATCAGGACCGAGCCGTCGATGGAATTGTCGCGGCGGCTCTATCTTCTCCATGCCGCGCTATCGGAGATCATCCGCAGCTATCAGCCGGAGGCCGCGGCGGTCGAGGAGGTGCTGGGCAACAGCAATGCCCAGTCGACCCTGAAGCTCGGCCAGGCGCGCGGCGTGGTGCTGCTGGCGGCGGCCAATGCGGAGATATCGGTGGGCGAATATCATCCTTCCGTCGTCAAGAAGGCGACGGTCGGCACGGGTGGTGCCGAGAAGCGCCAGGTGCAGGCGATGGTGAAGGTGCTGCTGCCGGGCGCCAATCTCGCCGGTCCGGACGCGGCCGATGCGCTCGCCGTCGCCATCACCCATGCCCATCATCTTGCCAGCGCGCGGGCGATGCGCCGGGTGATCGCATGATCGCGCGGCTGAAGGGCGTGCTGGCGGAAAGCGCCGCCGACCATGCGGTGCTCGATGTCGGCGGGGTCGGCTATCTGGTCTGGTGCTCGGCGCGGACCCTGACCGCGATCGGTGAGGTCGGCGGCGATGTGCTGCTGTTCACCGAAATGCAGGTGCGCGAGGATGCGATCACCCTCTACGGCTTCGGCTCGGCGGCCGAGCGCGATGCCTTCCGCCTGCTCACCAGCGTGCAGGGGGTCGGCGGCCGCGTCGCGCTCGCCATCCTGTCTGTGTTCGACGCGGGCGAATTGGCGAAAGCGGTGGCGAGCGGCGACAAGGCGATGGTCGCGCGCGCCAATGGCGTGGGGCCGAAGCTGGCCATGCGCATCGTCAACGAGCTGAAGGACAAGATGGGCGGCCTTCCCGCCGGCCCCGGCCTCGCGCCCGCGACCGTCGCGAAGGGTGGGACGGCTGCGGATGCGCTGTCGGCGCTCGCCAATCTCGGCTTCAAGCCTGCCGAGGCGAGCGCGGCGGTGGGTGCGGCGGTGGAGGAACTGGGCGACGGCGCGACACTTGATGCGGTCGTGCGGCTGGCGCTGCGGAAAGCCGCGAAATGAGCGACGATGGCGATCGCCTGATCTCCGGCACCCGCAAGCCCGAGGATATCGATGCCGCGCTGCGGCCCAAGTCGCTCGACGAGTTTGTCGGCCAGCAGGCGGCGCGCGACAATCTGCGCGTGTTCATCGAAGCGGCCCGCCAGCGCGGCGATGCGCTCGACCATGTCCTGTTCTTCGGGCCGCCGGGGCTCGGCAAGACGACGCTGGCGCAGATCATCGCGAAGGAAATGGGCGCGGGCTTCCGCGCCACGTCCGGCCCGGTCATCGCCAAGTCGGGCGATCTGGCCGCGCTGCTCACCAATTTGGAGGATGGCGACGTCCTGTTCATCGACGAGATCCACCGCCTCCAGCCCCAGGTCGAGGAGGTGCTCTACCCGGCGATGGAGGATCGCGCGCTCGATCTGATGATCGGCGAGGGGCCGTCGGCGCGCAGCGTGCGGATCGATCTGCCGCGCTTCACCCTGGTCGGCGCGACCACCCGGCAGGGGCTGATCACCAATCCGCTGCGCGATCGCTTCGGCATCCCGATCCGGCTGCAATTCTATACGGTCGAGGAGCTGGAGCGCGTGGTCAGCCGCGCTGCCCGGCTGCTCGGCCTTCCGATCGCTCCCGACGGCGCGATGGAGATCGCCCGCCGTGCGCGGGGGACGCCGCGCATCGCCGGCCGGCTGCTGCGCCGGGTGCGCGACTTCGCCCATGTGCTGGCGGCGGAGATCGTCGATGCGAAGCTCGCCGATCAGGCGCTCAACCGGCTGGAGGTCGACAGCCTCGGCCTCGACGCGATGGACCGGCGCTATCTGCATATGATCGCCGATATCTATCGCGGCGGCCCGGTCGGGGTGGAGACGCTGGCCGCGGGCCTGTCCGAACCGCGCGACACGATAGAGGATGTCATCGAACCCTATCTGATCCAGCTCGGCCTGATCGCGCGGACGGCGCGGGGACGTTGCCTGAACGGCCGGGGCTGGAAGCATCTCGGCCTGAACCCGCCGCCCGAAGCCGGGCAGGACGGCCTGTTCGACGCGGTATGAAATCCTCCTCCCCCAAGGGAGGGGAGAAGAAAGGCCGGCGGAACGACGCTCCCACGGGGTAAAACGCAGAAAAACCCGTCAAAGGGGATTCATTTCGCCCCGCGATCGCCTAAACAGGCTCCGACATGCCTGAAACGCCCTATTCCGGACGCTTCGCCGCGGGAGAGCATCTCTTCGCGATCCGCGTCTATTTCGAGGATACCGACGCCGGCGGGGTGGTTTATCATGCGAGCTATCTGCGCTTCATGGAGCGGGCCCGCAGCGACATGATGCGGCTGGCCGGGGTCGATCAGCGCGGGGCGATGGAGCGTGGCGACGGCAATTATGTCGTCTATGCCATGGCACTGCGCTTTCGTGCCCCCGCCCGGCTCGATGACGCGTTGGTGGTCAGGAGCCGGGTCGGGAATATGAAGGGCGCCCAGTGCGTCGTTCATCAGAGGGTCATGCGCGGGTCCGAAACAGTGATAGAGGCTGAGGTCTCGGTCGCGCTGATCGGGCCGGACGGACGGCCGAAACGCCAGCCGCGCGCGTGGATCGAGACATTTGAACGCCTGAAGACTGAAGACTGAAAGGGACGGACGAAAACTGATGATGCAGGACGTAGCGGTTGCCGCATCCACCTCGGCGCTTTCGCCGATCGCGCTCTTTCTCCAGGCGGATATCGTCGTGAAGTCGGTCATGATCGGGCTGCTGCTCGCCAGCGTCTGGACCTGGACGATCATCCTGTCCGGCTCGCTGTCGCTCAGCCGCGCGCTGAAGGCCAGCAAGGGCTTCGAATCCGATTTCTGGAAGTCCGAGGATATCGACAAATTCTACGAAGGCCCCGGCCGGCAGGATATTCCCGCCGCCAAGGTCTTCTCGGCCGGTGTCGCCGAATGGCGCCGCTCGGTGCGTGCCGGCAAGCCGGTCGATCGCGACGGCACCCGCGCGCGGCTCGCCAATGCGATGGGCGCGGCGGCGGGGGCGGAGATAGACCGGCTGTCCGATCGGCTGAACATCCTCGCCACGGTCGGCTCGGTCGCCCCCTTCGTCGGGCTGTTCGGCACGGTCTGGGGCATCATGCGCAGCTTCACCGATATTGCGGCTTCGCAGAACACCTCGCTCGGCGTCGTCGCCCCCGGCATCGCCGAGGCGCTGTTCGCGACCGCGCTGGGCCTGTTCGCCGCCATTCCGGCGGTGATCGCCTATAACCGGCTGCTCCACCGGATATCGAAGATCGAAGGCCAGCTGCATCGCTTCGGCGATGCGATCCACATGACGCTCAGCCGCGAGCTGGAGCGCTCATAAATGGCGATGGGTCCCGTCTCCGGCCGTGGTGGCCGGCGCGCGCCGATGGCGGACATCAATGTCACGCCGCTGGTCGACGTGATGCTGGTGCTGCTGATCATCTTCATGGTGACGGCGCCGCTGCTGCTCGCGGGCGTGCCGGTCGATCTGCCCGAAAGTTCGGCGGGCGCGCTCGATCAGGACAAGAAGCCGGTCCAGATCTCGATCGACCGGGACGGCAAGCTCTTCCTCGACGACAAGGAGGTGCAGATCTCCGCGATGGACGCGCAGTTCGCGGAGATCGCCGCCAGGTCGGGCAAGGGCAAGGACAGCCCGCAGATCTTCCTGCGCGCCGATCGCGCGCTCGACTATGGCCGGGTGATGGCGGTGATGGGCGCGCTCAACCATGCCGGGCTCAATCGCGTCGCGCTCGTGACGATGGGCGAAAGCGGCGCCGGCGGCGATGAGGCCGCGGCGCCGTGATCAACAAGGCGGAAGGCACGGGTTTCGGGCTCTCGGTCGCCGGGCATGTCGCCCTGCTCGTGATCCTCTCGCTCAACCTGATGAGCGTGCGCAAGATGCCCAAGCTCAGCGAGCCGATGGACGTGATGCTGGTCGACAAGGCCGGCCTGATATCGGCCGCGCCCGAAATGTCGCAGGAGCCGCCGCAGGCCGCCGAGGCGCCCGAGGTCGCGCCCGAAATCGTCGAGGCGCCGCCACCGGAGCCTACCCCGGCACCCCCGAAGCCCACGCCTGTTCCACCGAAGCCTGCCCCGTCGCCCGTACCCGCGCCGAAGGCCAAGCCGACGCCGCCGGCACCGCCGACCAAGGCCGCGCCCGCGAAGCCGGCGCCGCCCGCACCCCCCAAGGCCAAGCCGAAGGCGACGTCGCTCGGCACCGATTTCCTGAAGGGCATCCCGGTCCAGAAGTCGACCGGAACCGCCTCGGCGCCCCGCGTGTCCGCGATCAGCCCGATCGCGATGAATGGCCTGGTATCGCTGATCGCGAGCCAGGTGAAGCCCTGCTACACCATCCCCGCCGGCGGGGCCGGCGTGGAGACGATCATCAGCCGGGTCCGTCTGCGGCTCAAGGCCGATGGTTCGATCAAGGTCGCGCCGGAGGTGATCGGCAATCTCGGCGTCAACGGCGGCAACCAGCCCTATGTGCGGCAGATGAACGAGGCGGCGGCCCGCGCGCTGCAGCGCTGCGCGCCCTATAAATTGCCCGCCGACCTGTACGAGGGCGGTTGGGAAGACCTGATCTTCACCTTCCGGCCGACGCAGATAAGCTCGTGACCGATTTGACTCATGCCCCCGCTTTCGGGTCTAAAGCCCGCAACGGGGTAAAGGAGACGACTATGCGCCTTCGCCCGGCCCTGACTCATCTGGCCCTGTCCTTCCTCTGCCTCGCGTTCGCCGCGGCGCCCGCGGCGGCCCAGCTGGAGGTCGATATCACCGGCGGCATCGCCCAGCCGATGCCGATCGCGATCCCCGGCATGCCGACCCCGTCGGTCGCCAACACCCCGGCGGGCGACACCGCCGCGCTCGGCCAGCGGGTTGCCGAGGTCGTCACCAACGATCTCAAGAATAGCGGCCTGTTCCGGCCCCTGCCGAAGAGCGCGCTGCAGACCGTCACCCATCCGCAGGTGACGGCGCCCGACTATATGTTCTGGACGCAGAGCGGCGCCCAGGCGCTGGTGCAGGGCTTCGTCCAGGCCAATGGCGATGGCACGCTGACGGTCGGCTGCTATCTCTACGATGTGCTCGCCAAGGCCGAACTGACCCGGCAGGGCTTCGTCGTCCAGCCGGCTCAGTGGCGCCGCGCCGCGCATAAATGCGCCGATCAGGTCTATACCCGCCTTACCGGCGAAGGCCCCTATTTCGACAGCAGGGTCGTCTA
>SCUQ01000329.1 GCA_004297635.1 Rhizorhabdus sp.
CAGGGCGCCAGGAACGGCGCGATCCGCATCAGCAGCAGCGCCTTGCGCCAGCGCGGGCTGCGCGTGCCGACGCCGAGCCGGATCAGATCGGCCACCCCGGCGCGGACCTGCCCCGCCCTGACCCGCGCAAAGGCCTCCTCAATCGCCATATCATGCTCGATCCGCACGATCATCTCCGCCGCGGCCGCCGCCTCGGGCCGGCCCGCGAGATGGTCGCGCGCCTTGCTCATCACCGCATGCGCGGTCCTGAGCATCACCGGCGTATTGCCCGACATCTGTCCTTCGCGCCGCCGGTAGCGGGCCAGCGGACGTGGCACATGCGCCAGATCCCAGCCCGCCGAGAGCAGCCTGATCCACGCATCGAGATCCTCGGACGATTTCAGGCCGGTGTCGAAGCCGCCAATCCCGTCGATCGCCTCGCGTCGCATCGCGGTCAGCCCGAACACGTTGAACTCGCGCCGGATCAGCTTTTCCAAGGTGGGCGGCCCCGCCTGGGGGCAATAGGCCGAGAAGAGTTCGCCGACGCGGTCGGCGCCGAAGAAGGTCGCGTCGCCGGTCGCGAAACCGGCGTTCGGATTCGCCTCCAGAACCGAGATCATCGCCGATACGAAGTCGGGCTCCAATATGTCGTCGCCGTCGAGCAGCGCGACATAGGGGGTATCCGAGGCGGCGATCGCCCGGTTGCGGGCGGTCGGCAATCCGCCATTATCGGTCTGCAGGAAGCGGATGCGCGGATCGGCCAGATAGGGTGCGACATGCCCGGCCACCCGGCTGTCGCCATCGTCGACGACGATCGCCCGCCAGTCGGGCCTGTCCTGGGCCAGCACCGAATCGAGCGCGTCGCCCAGCATCGCGCCCACGCCATAGGCCGGGATGATGATCGTCATGGCGGCGGCCGGTATGCCAGCCCCCGGCTCGTCCTTCATATCGCCTGATTGCGTCGCCATCGCGCAGGACTATAAATATTGGCGATGGATGCGCCAGCCTCTCTCCGTGGGCAGTTCCTGCTCGCCATGCCCGGAATCGGCGATCCGCGCTTCGAGAAGGCCGTGATCGCGATGTGCGCGCATGACGAGCAGGGCGCGCTGGGCGTCGGGATCGGCAGCATCGTGCCGGGCATCACCCTCCATCATCTTCTGGATCAGCTGGACATCGCGCCGGGCGTCGCCCCCGATTGCGTGATTCATATGGGGGGTCCCGTCGAGCAGCAGCGCGGCTTCGTGCTGCACGGCACCGACTGGACGGGCGAGGACAGTCTGATCGTCGAGGGGCGTTGGGTCATGACCTCGACGCTGGACGTGCTGCGCGCGATCGCCGCGGGCACGGGGCCGCGGCACTGGCTGATCGCGCTGGGCTATGCCGGTTGGGGCGAGGGTCAGCTGGATGGCGAGATGCGCCGCCACGGGTGGCTGGCGACTCGGGGTGACGACAGGCTGTTGTTCGAGCATCAGGCAGCGGCCAGATGGGAAGCCGCGATGCGGTCGGCCGGTATCGATCCGCGTCTGTTGGCGTCCACCAGCGGTCAGGCGTAGCCTGGTATACACCCAGGGTGTGCACCAGGGCACTCATTACGCTATCGTACTGAATTATTTGATATTTTGTCTGGATCTTTAACCAGTTTCCGCAAGACAGAGCGAAGCTTTGGAGTCAATTCTGCTCGCACGGGAAGTGCCGCCCGCGGGGGGCGGCTCCGGGGAGTAGGGGCAACACCCATGCGTAAGACGATATGCGCGGCCATGGCCGCGCTGTCGGCCATGTCACCGGCCTATGCCGGTTGCTGGTCGGCCGACCATGCGAGCGCGGCGCGCATCCGCGATCTGCAGACCTATCTGATGGTCGAAACCCTGCGCTGCCAGGCGATGGGGTTCAATATCGCGACCGACTATAATGCGTTCGTTCGGGGCAACCGCGCGGCGATCGGCGCGGCGAACGATCGATTGAAGGCCTTTTTTGTCACGACGTCGGGGCCGGTGGGGGGCCAGAGCGCCTATGATCGCTTCACCACCTCGCTGGCCAATGCCTATGGTGCCGATCGGACCAGCGAAGGCAGCTGCTACAATACGTCCACCATCGCGCGTGAAGCCGCGATGATGGACAACTCCATCGAAGGGCTGGAAATGATCGCGGACCGTCAGGGTCTCGATCCGGTCCTGCCCGGCGGACGCTGCGGACGCGGCGCCGTCGCCCAGGTCGCGCGCTAGGCGCGCCGGCCCGGCCCTCTCCTCCTGCTCCAGGGGAGGAGAACAGGCCACATATAAAGATATCTTTATATTTGCATTTGACGGCCTGCCCGGCTATTGCGCCCGGCATTGCCGCCGGCTTGCCCCGGCTGCCCCCTATTGAGGAGAAGCCCGGTGGCCACCGCCGTTGCGACTGATTTCAACGATTATGTCATCGCCGATCTGAGCCTGGCCGATTTCGGCCGCGCCGAGATCAACATCGCCGAGACCGAGATGCCGGGCCTGATGGCGCTGCGCTCCGAATTCGGCGCATCGCAGCCGCTGAAGGGCGCGCGCATCACCGGATCGCTGCATATGACGATCCAGACCGCGGTGCTGATCGAGACGCTGACCGCGCTCGGCGCCGACGTCCGCTGGGCGACCTGCAACATCTTCTCGACCCAGGATCATGCCGCCGCAGCGATCGCCGCGCGCAACATCCCGGTGTTCGCCGTCAAGGGCGAGAGCCTGGCCGAATATTGGGACTATGTCGGCTCGATCTTCGATTGGGGCGACCAGACCGCCAATATCATCCTCGACGACGGCGGCGACGCCACCATGTTCGCCTTGTGGGGCGCGAAGCTCGAGGCCGGCGCGACGCTGGGCGAGCCGGAGAATGCCGAGGAAGTCGAATTCCAGCGCGCGCTGAAGGCGTTCATCGCCAAGCGCCCGGGCTATCTGACCGAGACCGTCAAGAATCTTAAGGGCGTGTCGGAAGAGACCACCACCGGCGTCCACCGTCTGTACGAGATCGCCAAGAAAGGCGAGCTGCCCTTCCCCGCGATCAACGTCAACGACAGCGTCACCAAGTCGAAGTTCGACAATCTCTATGGCTGCAAGGAATCGCTGGTCGACGCGATCCGCCGCGCCACCGACGTCATGCTCGCGGGCAAGATCGCCTGCGTCGCCGGCTTCGGCGATGTCGGCAAGGGCTCGGCCCAGTCGCTCCGCAACGGCGGTGCGCGCGTCATGGTGACGGAGGTCGATCCGATCTGCGCGCTCCAGGCCGCCATGGAGGGCTTCGAGGTCGTGACGATGGACGAGGCCGTGAAGCGTGCCGATATCTTCGTGACCGCGACCGGCAATGCCGACGTCATCACCGCCGATCACATGAAGGCGATGAAGCCGATGTCGATCGTCTGCAACATCGGCCATTTCGACAGCGAGATCCAGATCGCCGCACTCGACAATTACGAGTGGACCGAGGTCAAGCCGGGCACCGACCTGGTCCGCTTCCCCGACGGCAAGCAGATCATCATCCTCGCCAAGGGCCGCCTTGTGAATCTCGGCTGCGCCACCGGCCATCCGAGCTTCGTGATGTCGGCCAGCTTCACCAACCAGACGCTCGCTCAGATCGAGCTGTGGACGCGCGGCGACCAGTATCAGAATCAGGTCTATGTGCTGCCCAAGCATCTCGACGAGAAGGTGGCCGCGCTCCACCTGGAGAAGCTCGGCGTGCAGCTGACCAAGCTGACCCCGAAGCAGGCCAGCTATATCGGCGTCAGCACCGAAGGGCCGTTCAAGCCCGATCACTATCGCTATTGATCGCATGTCGGGCACCGGGCGCAGACCCGGTTCCCCGCATCGGCGACAGGACGGCTGTCCCCCGTGGGGGCAGCCGTTCGTGTTTCTAAGAGACCGCGTTGTCCAGCATCGCCATGAACAGCCGCGCGGTTTCGGCGGCGGCGATGTCGATATGGACATCGCACCCCGCGAACATCCGCCCGCTCAGGCCGAACAGGCAGGCCTGAAGCACCTCGGTCGCGGCCTCCAGGTCGCGTTGCTGGAGCCGGGGATTGGCGAGGCACGCCAGGTCCCGCAGGATCGGGCGAAACTCCACGCAGAACTCGGCGATCTTCGCGGCCACCTCGGGCGAGCGCCCGGCCTCGGCGAGAATCTCGAAGGTCAGCGTCTCTCCATCGGCGGCAAGCTCTTGCCGCGCGAGCTCCTCGAAGGCCTTGGCCGGGGATATCCGCCCGTCGCGCACGTCGGAACGGATCCGTTCGAGCTGCGCCAGCCATTCGGCGTGGTCGTCCCCCACGATCGCCAGAATGATGTCATATTTGTTCTTAAACAGCCGGTAGATCTGACCGACACTGACCTGCGCCTCCGACGCGAGCTCCGACATCGCCGTCAGGTGGAAGCCCCGCGAGCCGAACAGATGCCGCGCCGCAGATAATATGCGGGTCCGCCCATCCTGTTTATGTTGCGCCGCAATCAAATATTCCGCTCCGAACTATTTTGCCCCTTGACCGTTTCATAGCCCAAGGCGTAGGTCGGCCGCAAGCGGAATGAACA
This sequence comes from Rhizorhabdus sp., assembly GCA_004297635.1. Taxonomy (GTDB): domain Bacteria; phylum Pseudomonadota; class Alphaproteobacteria; order Sphingomonadales; family Sphingomonadaceae; genus Rhizorhabdus. The sequence continues at coordinate 4,518 of SCUQ01000329.1, forward strand.
TTCATTCCAGTTTGGTTCCGAGTCGAGATTCTTCATGCGCCAACCCATTCTTCCCGGGTTTATTGCCCTTGCCGCCGTTCTGGCGCTGACGGCGTGCAGCAAGGAGGCGCCCCCCGCGCCGCCGCCGCCGCAGGTCGGCGTCGTCACGCTAGGATCGGGCGCGGCGCCGCTCCAGACTGAGCTGCCGGGGCGGATTTCCGCGCTTGAGACATCCGAGGTGCGCCCGCAGATCAGCGGCATCGTCCGTGATCGCCTGTTCCAGGAAGGGGCAATGGTTCGGGCGGGCCAGACCCTCTATATCATAGCGGACGCGCCTTATCGTGCGACGCTGGGCACCGCGCAGGCCAATCTCGCCCGTGCCCGGGCCTCGATCAACGCTACCCGCCTGCAGGCGCAGCGTTATCGCGAACTGGTGGGCATGAACGCGGTAAGCCGGCAGGAAGCCGACAATGCCGATGCTGCAGCGCAGCAAGCAGTGGCGGAGGTTGCGGCGCAACGCGCTGCGGTCCGATCTGCGCAGATCGACCTCGATTTCACCCGGATCAAGGCGCCGATCTCCGGGCGTATCGGCCGATCGGCGGTGACGCCGGGCGCGCTGGTCCAGGCCGGTCAGGCCGAAATATTGGCGACCATCCAGCGCACCGACCAGGTCTATGTCGACATCAGCCAGTCCGCAGCCCAGCTGCTCGATCTGCGCGAAGCGATGCGCGCGGGCGGCGTGACGGCGAGCCGCGCCGCCCCGGTGCGGCTGATCCTGCCCAATGGCAAACCCTATGCCCGCGAGGGCCGCCTGCAATTCTCCGAGGTCACGGTCGATCCGACGAGTGGCGCGGTGACGCTGCGCGCGACCTTTCCCAATCCGGACGGAGTGCTCCTGCCTGGCATGTTCGTTCGCGCCCAGCTGACCGAGGGGTTGCGGACCAACGCCGTGCTTGCGCCACAGCGCGGCATCACCCGCGATCAGCGTGGCCGGGCGGTGGCGCTGGTGGTCGGACGCGATAACAAGGTCGCGCAGCGCTTCGTCACCATCGACAGGCCGATCGGATCGAACTGGATCGTTTCGTCCGGCCTGCGCGCCGGCGACCGGCTGATCGTCGAGGGTATGATGGCCGTCAGGCCCGGCATGGTGGTGACACCGGCCGCACCGCAACAGGCCCCGCGGTCCACCAGGAACTGATCCGGCATGTCGCGCTTCTTCATCGACAGGCCGATCTTCGCCTGGGTCCTCGCCATCGTCCTGATGATGGCCGGCGCGCTCGCGCTGCGCTCGCTGCCGATCGAGCAGTTTCCCGAGATCGCGCCGCCCAAGGTGACGATCGCCACCCTCTACCCCGGCGCCGATGCCCAGACGCTCGAAAACACGACCACCCAGGTTATCGAGCAGCAGCTCAAGGGCATCGATCACCTCAGCTATTTTTCGTCGACCAGCGATTCCGCAGGCAATCTGACGATCACCCTGACCTTCGAGCAGGGCACCGACGCCGATACCGCCCAGGTCCAGGTGCAGAACAAGCTGCAGCAGGCGACCGCGCTGTTGCCGCAGGAAGTGCAGCAACAGGGTCTGACCGTATCGAAATCGGCCGCTACCTTCCTGCTGATCCTCGCGCTCTATTCGGAGGACGGTTCCTACGATCAGGTCGATCTGGGCGACTATGTCGCGTCGAACCTTCAGGACCCGCTCAGCCGTGTGGCGGGGGTGGGCGATACGCAGGTGCTCGGCGCCCAATATGCGATGCGGATCTGGCTCGATCCGTTCAAGATGTCGGCGCTCGGCGTTACCGTCGGCGACGTCAAGGCCGCCGTCCGCGCGCAGAACGCCCAGGTCTCGGCCGGGCAGGTCGGCAGCCTGCCTTCGGTAAAGGGGCAGGCGCTCAACGCGGTCGTCACCGCCCAGTCGCGGCTGCGCACGGCCGAGCAGTTTCGGGATATTCTGCTGCGGTCCAACCGCGACGGGTCCGTCGTCAAGCTGGCCGACGTCGCCAGGGTCGAACTGGGGTCGGAGAATTACAGCTTCGTCGCGCGCTTCAACGGCCAGCCGGCATCGGGATTCGGAATCAAGCTGGCGCCGGGCGCCAACGCGCTGGAAACGGTCGAGGCGGTGAAGGCCGAAGTGGCCAAGCTCCAGAAGAGCTTTCCCGCCGGCGTCAGGATCGCATATCCCGTCGACAATTCGACGTTCGTCAAGCTGTCGGTCGATCAGGTGGTGGAGACCCTGTTCGAGGCGATCGTCCTCGTCTTCATCGTGATGTTCATCTTTCTGCAGAACTGGCGGGCAACGATCATCCCGACGATCGCGGTGCCG
>SCUQ01000330.1 GCA_004297635.1 Rhizorhabdus sp.
CGATCGGACCCGAGACCACGACATGCGGCACGAAGCGCCGCAGCTGCCGCGCCGCCGCAACCGCCGCCGCAGCCTCGTCCTTCTGCCAGCGGGCCGAGATGACCACGCCATCGAGCCGGTGGTTCGGCACATAGTCATCGAAGATATAGCGCATCAGCGCGACGCAGCGCTTCTCGCCATGGTTGGTGAGCAACGGTTTGCAGCCCGATGCGGTCGCCTGGAGGATATGGTGATCGGGCAGCGCGGCGGCGAGGCCATGATAGAAATGGGCGCCGTGGCTGTCGCCGATCAGCAGGATGTTGCGCTTGCCCGGCACCGTGGCGAGACAGGCATCGCGGTCGAAACTGTCGAACGCCGCCTGCGAGGCCAGGAAACAGGTGCCGGTGCGCATCCCTTCGCTCTGCCCGTCCGAATCCAGATAGGAGAGCACCTGCCTGGCGGCGGGCGAGATCGGCCAGAAGGCGGCACTGATCTTCGCCGCGCCCAGCGCGCCGAACGACAGGAGGATCATTGCCGCGAGGCCGCCGAGAATGACCCGCTTCGAACTGCGCAGCCGATCGCGGACGCGGAAGGGCCGTTCGACCAGATACCAGCTGAGCGTGGCGAGGACGATGCTCGCGACCAGCAGCCAGAAGCGGTCGATCATCGTCAGCCGGTGATCGATGCTGCGGTAGAAGACGATGACCGGCCAGTGCCACAGATAGAGCGAATAGGAGATCAGCCCGATGAACCGCGCGGGCGGCGTGGACAATATCGCGCCGACGAAGGTCCGATGCGCCGTGCCGCCGTGGATGATGAGCGCCGAGCCGATGCAGGGCATCAATGCCGCCAGCCCCGGAAACGGCGTGGTCCGATCGTAGAAGATCACCGCCGCCGCGATCAGCGCCAGCCCGGCCAGCGTTTCAAGCTGGGCGATCAGCGCCGACCGCGCCTCCGGAAAGGCGCCCATCGCGAGCAGCGAGCCCAGCGCCAGTTCCCAGGTGCGATACTGGACGAGGTAGAAGGCCGCGTTCATGTCCGCCCGGACTTGCCAGGCCGATGCCGCGAGGCTGGCGAGCGCGATGGCGCCGACCAGCGCGATGCGCGCACGCGGCGCCCAGCTGCGGCTGAGAAAGATGATCAGCGGAAAGACGATGTAGAACTGCTCCTCCACCGACAGCGACCAGGTGTGGAGTAGCGGATTGGTATCGAGACCCCCGTCGAAATAGCCGCTCGACGAGAAGAACAGGATGTTCGAGACGAAGAAGATCGAGGCGATCGTCGTCAGCGCGATCCCCCGCGTCTCATCCGCGAACAGCGTCGCGAAGGCGAAGGCCATCACGGCCAGATAGACGACGAACAGCGCTGGGAAGATGCGCTTGATCCGCCGCTTGTAGAAATCCGCGAGCCCGCGGGCATAGCTGCCGCGCGACAATAGCAGGGTCCCGGTGATCAGATAGCCCGAGATGACGAAGAAGACGTCGACCCCGACGAACCCGCCAGACAGCACGCTGGTGCCGAGATGAAAGACGACCACCGACAGCACCGCGACCGTCCGCAGCCCGTCGATGTCCGGACGATAGGCGGCAGCCTTGACCCCCTCCGGCGGCGGCGCGGGCCGGGTCGCCTCGGACCGTTGCTCGATGACGTCAAGCATGCGCGGCGATCCGGGACCGCAGGGGCGACGGCGGCAGGCTGAAGCGCGTCGCCATCGCCACGGCGATGATCATCATCAGTGAGATCGAATTGGCGAAGTTGATCGCGCGCTGTTCGGCAAGGCCCTGTACCGCATAGCCGAGCAGCAGGGCGGCGAGCGCCGCATAGCCCTTCGAGCGGTGCACGATCGCCTTGTAGATCGCGGTGCCGAGGCCGGCGAACAGGAAGAGCAGGAAGACGAGCAGGCCGATCACGCCCATGTCGGCCGCCGTCGCCAGATAGGCCTGATGGGCCGAGGAGGCGGCGGTGATATATTGCTCATGATGGCGATAGCCCACGCCGAGCAACGGATGCTGCTCGACCAGCGCCCATGCCTCCTTCCAGGCGCCCGCGCGGCCGGTGCCGCCTGAATCGAGGCCGCGGCGCGGATCATCGACCATGAACACCTTGCTGAGCAGGGTCGGCATCGCGAACAGCAGCGCGACCGACCCCGCCATCGCCATCAGCCACATCCACAGCCGCCCTTCCTGGCCGGCGCGCAGATAGCGCAGCAGCATCAGCAACAGCCCGCCGACGATCAGCGCAAGCATGGCGGTACGGTTCTGCGCGGCCAGCAGCGTGACGATGTCGATCGCGGCGATCACCAAAAAGGTCGGGCGGTGCCGCGCCACGGTAGCGGCGAGCAGGCCATAGGCGCAGACCGATCCCCAATAGTTCGGGCCAAGCCGTCCCATGAAGCGGCCATAGAGGAAATTGCCGTCGATCAGCGCGGTGACGGCGGCCAGCGCGTGCATGGCCGCATAGCCGATCAGCAGATTATGGAGAAAGGCCTCGTCCCGGGTCTCGGCCGAGGCCAGCAGCACGACCAGCCCGAAGACGTAGAGGCCAAGCAGGGGCTTCACCACATCGGCCTTGTCATGGGTGCCGAGCAGGCTGAGCGTGATGGTGAAGAGGATCATCGTCGCGATCGCGACGAAGGGCAGCGCCTGGGCGGGCCGGAGCCGCGACCCGATCATCGTCGCCAGCGCGGGCACCAGCCCGAGCAGGATGACGAGGATGGTCAGGAATTTGGCCTGCGGCGTTTCCAGCCGGGTATCGACCTGCCCATAGAGATAGATCGGCATGCGGGCCGGAGCCCCCAGGAACAGGATCAGCGGCCCGCAGCCGAGCCACACCCCCCACAGCCCGCCCTGCAGCGATCCGCCGAGCAGACGCGCGCCGAAACCGGCCCGCGGCGGCGGCGCCGACAGGCCCCGCTCAGCCGACAAACGCCGTCTCGTTGCGCTTGAGCTTCACGAACAGCAGCAGTTCCGCGATGATCCCCGCACCGATCCCGGCGAACAGCGCCAGCAGGATACCGAGCGCGAAGGTCAGCGGGATATTGGGGGACGACGGATCGAAGGGCGGCACCGCCCGGCTGATGATCCGCGCATCGGGGCTCTGCATGCCGACCTCCACCCCGGTTTCCTTGTACCGGCTGAGATAGGACTGGTAGAGTTCGGTGAGCGCGGCCGCATCCCGTTCCAGCTCGGCGAGCCGGACGGTCGCGACATTGTTCGCCGCGAAACTGCCCCGCGCCGTGCCCAGGCTCGATGCGCTCGAGCCGGCCCTGCTGCCTGCGGCCGAGGCCGCCGCGCGGGCGGCATCCTGGGCGCCACGATTGGCCAGTGCCACCTCGCGATCGATCATCGCGGCGATGTCGCGTTGCTGCTCCGCCACCTGCTGGACCAGGGGATGCTGCGGCCCGTAACGGGTGTTCAGCTCCGCCGCGCGGGCCTCGATGGTGCCCTGCTGCGCGCGCAGCGTCTGCACCGCCTGCGAAGCCTGCGCCGCGGGCGACGCGGGGCCGTTCGCACGCTGGGCGGCGGCCAGCAGCGCCGCCTGCTCCGCGGCCTGGGCGCGGGCCAGCGCCGCCTGCTGGCCGAGCGCGCCGATCTGGACCGAGCTGTTGGCCGGATCCATCGCGCTGATCAGCCCGGTCTTCTGCCGGAACGCCACCACCCGCGCCTCGGCATCGGTCAACTGCTTGCGGATCTCGTCGAGCCGGTCGCGTATCTTGCTGTTGACCTGCGCGGTGGCGCTGTCCTTGGTATCGACCTGATTGATGATGTAACGCTGCGCATATTGGTTGGCGATGCGGGCGGCGAGCCCGGGATCGTCGCCCGTCCAGCCGATCGAGATCGCATAGCTTGTCCCGACCCGCGCGACATCGAGCCCGCCGAGCAGCTTGTCGGTCATGCCACGGCCCGGATCCGTCTGCCCACCACCGCGGATCAGCGCCTTCAGCCCACGCAGCAGCCCCGAAGGCGGCGCGATGAAATCGGCATCGCGATCGAGCCCCAGATCCTTGCCCACCTGCTCGGCCAGCGAGCGCGACTGAAGCATCTGCAACTCGGTCTCGACCACGGTCGCGTCGGGCTCCAGCCCCGACAGCACCGGATCGCTCTTGATCGCTTCCTGCTTGCGCGGATCGATGATCACCATCGACCGGCCGCTATATTCACGCGGCGCGAGGAGAAGATAGAGCAGCACCAGCAGCAGCACGCCGCCCGCGACGATGCCCATCAGTCGCGCCCGCTCGGTCGCGAAGGTGAAAATATAGCCGGGCTGCGCGAAGCGTCGCTGCAAGGCCGGCGAACCTTCCATCGGTTCGAGGTCGACGATCATAGGCCTTTTTCCGCCTCCATCCGCGATGAGGACTTGCTGTGGGAT
>SCUQ01000331.1 GCA_004297635.1 Rhizorhabdus sp.
TCTGCAACCTTAGCCGCGATTTTCTCCCTGCCCTCGATTTCACGTTGATCAGCCACTATAATCTCGCACGGCACATTGAACCGCTCGTCAATTTCGGTCTGTAGCTCCCGCAAGTTGTCGAGCCTTCGTCCAACAATCAGGGGCTTGGCCTGGTACGATGCCGCCAAGCGGAGGGCGGACGCTCTGCCCAAACCGGTCGAAGCCCCTGTGACCAGCACCCACGAGTTCTTGATCGCCAGCGGTTTCACGCGTTTTCCAGAGCCTTGTATAGGGCGGTTTTGCCGATCTTGAGCCGGGCCGCCGCCTCACGAACAGTGAGGCCCGCTGCGATATGCGCCCGCGCTTTACGTAGTTTGTCGGGGGTAACGACAGGCCGGCGACCACCCTTGTTGCCCCGCTCGCGTGCGGCCTTGAGGCCGGCATGAGTGCGTTCACGGATCAGGTCACGCTCGAATTGGGCCAGCGAGCCGAAGATGTTGAACACCAGCATGCCGCCCGAAGTGGTGGTGTCGATATTCTCGGTGAGTGAGCGGAACCCGATGCCGCGCGCCGCAAGCTCGCCGACCTTCTCGATCAGGTGGCTCATCGAGCGGCCGAGGCGGTCGAGTTTCCAGACCACCAGCGTGTCGCCGGGGCGCAAATAGGCGAGCGCTTCGGTTAGGCCAGGCCGATCGGCTTTTGCCCCGGATGCGTGATCGTCGAATATACGGTCGCACCCGGCAGTGTTCAGCGCGTCAAGCTGGAGCGACAGCTTCTGGTCTGCGGTCGAGACGCGCGCATAGCCGATCAGCGCCACATGATGCCCGATCCTGTCCGTTTTCCCGTCATTATGCGATCTTGTCCGAATCGCCGTTACAGGTCCAGAGTTAACGGACATATTCCTGTTGGCCGCCAGAGGACCGTCTGACGGACACGCAAAGCGAAGGAGATGATGCTTGGCGAGACGGCGACTGGTGAGCCTGGAAATCTGGGCGAGGCATTATGGCGCGCCGCTCGATGAGCGCGAGATCGCGCGTCATTATACGCTGACCAGCGACGACCTGGAAATTGTCGGCCGCCGTCGCGGCGATGCCACCCGGCTCGGCTATGCGATGCTCATGCTATATATGAGATGGCCTGGCCGTGCGCTGGAAGCGGGCGAAGTCCCGCCCGCTCCTGTGCTCGCCTATGTGGCGCAGCAACTCGGCGTCGCGCCGGCAGCCTTCGCGGATTATGCCCATCGGGACCAGACCCGTCGCGAGCATCTCGTCGAAATCCGACGATCGCACGGGTTCAGGATTTTTGACCGCAACGCTTTCCGTGAAGTTGTCGCCTTCTCGGTCCCAATCGCGCAGACCATCATACACCCCGGCCAGATGGCAGACGTCATCGTCGATGAACTCCGGCGCCTGCAGATCCTCCTGCCTTCTCCGTCGATTCTCGAAGCGGTGCTGCGGCGGGCGCGCCAGCAAGCCGAACAGCTTACCTATGAAGTGCTCACGAATGGCCTGCTGCCTGACACCCTTCAGGGCCTGGACGATTTGCTGGCCCGACGACCGGGGCAGGTCGCGACATGGCTATCCTGGATGCGCAATGCGCCACAATCGCCGGCAGCGCGCAACATCCTGCGCCTGATCGAACGGCTCGCCTATATCCGCGCGCTGGGCCTCGATCGCGCCCGTGCCGACATGATCCCGGCTTTGACTTTTGACAGGCTGGCGGACGAAGGCAGCCGCATCACACCCCAGCACCTTGGCGAACTCAATGCCCTGCGCCGCCATGCGACGCTGGCGGCAACCGGCATCCGGCTTGAGGAAAGCCTGACCGACGCCACCCTGACGATGTTCGACAAGCTGTTGGGCAGCATGGCGCGCCGCGCCGAGAACCGGACCCGCGACAAAGCCCTCAAGACGGTGCGCGAGTTGCAAGGCCACCTCCGGACGCTCACGGGGTCTTGCCGCCTCCTCATCGACGCGCGCAGCAAGGGCGTGGATTCTCTGGCGCAGATCGAGGCGCTGGACTGGCAGCACTTCGCCGTGGCCGTCGAGCAGGCCGAAGTGCTCGGGCGACCGGAAACCGTCGATCGCACCGCCGAATTGATCGAGCGGCATCGGACGGTGAAGCTCTTTGTCGGCGCTTTTCTCAACGCCTTCGAGTTTCGCGGCGCCGGCGCGGTTCAGGGGCTCCTGTCAGCGCTGGCCATCATCGCGGAGCTATATCGGACCGGCAAACGGCGCTTGCCTGATCGCGTGCCGCTACGCTTTGTGCCGCCCGCATGGCGCCCGTTCGTCCTGCGGGATGGCATCGTTGATCGTGCCGCTTATGAACTATGCGCCTTGTCGCAACTACGCGAGCGGTTGCGAGCCGGGGATATATGGGTCGCGGGAAGCCGGCAGTTTCGCGATTTCGACAGCTATCTCATACCGCCGGCGACCTTTGCGGCGCTGCGCGAGAAGGGGCCGTTGCCGCTCGCCATCGAAACGGATTTCGAGCGCCATATCGAGGAACGGCGCACCAGGCTCGACACGGCGATCGAGCAGGTAACGGTCCTTGCACGGCAAGGGGAGCTGCCCCAGGTTAAGCTTGACGAAAACGGTCTCATCATCTCGCCGCTGAAGGCGGCAACACCGCCCGCCACCGAGATTGCCCGTCGCGCCGCCTATGATCGACTGCCGCGCGTGAAGATCACCGATCTTCTGCTGGAGGTCGATGCCTGGACCGGGTTCAGCGAATGCTTCATCCATCGTCGTTCGGGCCGGGAAGCCGACGATCGCAATGCGCTGCTCACGGTCATCCTCGCCGATGGCATCAATCTCGGCCTCACACGCATGGCGGAAACCTGCCGGGGCGCAAGTCTGCGTCAGCTCGCCCATCTTCACGACTGGCACATCAGCGAAGCCGCCTATGGCGAAGCGTTGGGAAGGCTGATCGACGCCCATCGCGCCATGCCGCTCGCCGCGCTGTGGGGAGACGGCACCACTTCGTCGAGCGACGGACAGCAATTTCATGCCGGGGGCCGTGGGGCCGCGATCGGCGACATCAACGCGCGCAGCGGCAACGAACCAGGCGTTGCCTTCTACACCCATGTCTCGGATCGATATGACCCCTTCGCAAGTCGGGTGATCGCGGCGACCGCTGGCGAAGCGCCCTATGTGCTGGATGGCTTGCTGTATCACCAGACCGGCCTGACGATCGAGGAGCACTACACCGATACGGGCGGGGCATCGGACCATGTGTTCGGCCTCATGCCCTTCTTCGGCTACCGCTTCGCGCCGCGCCTGCGCGACATCAAGGAGCGTCGTTTACACCTCCTTCCCGGCCAAGAATCCGGCCCCTTGCTTGCCGGCATGACGGCCGAACCGATCGCATTGGGTCATGTCGCGGCGCATTGGGACGAACTGCTGCGGTTCGCCACGTCGATCCGCACCGGCACCGTCACTGCTTCGGCAATGCTGCGCCGCTTGTCCGCCTATCCGCGACAGAACGGACTGGCCCTCGCACTACGCGAGCTGGGCCGCCTCGAACGCTCCATTTTCATGCTCGACTGGCTGCGCGACATCGACCTGCGCCGGCGCACCCAGGCGGGCCTCAACAAAGGCGAAGCCCGCAACGCGCTCGCCCGCGCGCTCTTCTTCAACCAGCTCGGCGAACTGCGCGATCGTCGGTTCGAGAACCAGACCTATCGCGCCTCCGGCCTCAACCTGCTCGTCGCCGCCATCATCTTGTGGAACACTCGCTATCTCGAAATGGCGCTGGCGGACATCGGCACAGCCGACGAAATCGCACGCCACATCGCGCCATTGGGCTGGGAGCATATCTCGCTGACCGGTGACTATAGCTGGAATGTTGAAGATCAACCCGATCCGGACGCCTTGCGACCGCTGCGCGCCGTCAACTCCCTACTTGCCGCGTGACGTTCGCTATCCGTTCGCCCTTTCCGTGCAGATACGTCACTTTCGTGTAGTCACCCCTTGTGGCATGGCGGGATGTCGTTCCATGGCGGTGCAACAGGCGTCGGACTGGCAATCTACCTCTATTGCCGCAGTCGCAAACTCGATTGGCTTCGCGTGCTCGACTATGTGGCGATGTGCGCTCCTATTGGTCTGATGCTTGGGCGAGTGGCGAACTTCATCAATGGGGAGCTTTGGGGACGCCCGACCAGTCTGCCTTGGGGTGTTATTTTTCCGGGCGGCGGCCCGTTGCCGCGACATCCGAGCCAGCTTTACGAAGCGGCGCTCGAGGGTCCGTTGCTGTTTCTCCTACTTTGGGCGGTCTATCGCTACACTGATGCCCGCCACCGTCCCGGCGTCCTGACGGGCGCCTTTGTTACAGGCTATGGCGTTCTGCGCTTCATAATCGAATTCGTGCGAGAACCGGATCGACAACTGGCTGGCTTCACGCAAGCGACGGGCCTCCACATGGGGCAGTGGCTTTGCCTCCCGATGATTTTCGGCGGCATGATCTTGATGCTATACGGCGCGCGGAAACTCACTCCTGCTCTGCCAGCCGGCGAAGCGTGACCCGGCGAGGGTCCTGGTGCTGGAGCACTTTACTTCTTTGTCAGCACTAAACGACATAGCAAATTGCCTCATGGGCACGTGGCGCCGCTCGTCCCGCGCGCTAGACTTCGGACGATCGTCCGGTAGAAATTAAGCCGTGCCCAACTACACAACCAAAATTCCGCAAACGGTCTGGGCCCTGGGCTTTGTCAGTCTCTTCATGGATCTCTCGTCCGAGATCATCCACGCGCTGTTACCGCTGTTCCTCACCGGCACTCTGGGCGTGAGTGTTGCCATGGTCGGGCTGATTGACGGCATGTCGGAAGCGTCCGCTTCGATAACCAAGACTTTTTCAGGCTACATCTCCGACCGAATCGGGCGTCGTAAGCCGCTTATCATCCTGGGCTACGGCCTGGCGGCCCTGACCAAGCCGCTGTTCGCACTGGCGCAGGGAGCCGGGCTGGTGCTGGGGGCACGCTTTGCCGACCGGATCTGTAAGGGGCTGAGGGGCGCGCCCCGCGATGCGCTGGTCGCCGATGTCACACCCGAAGCGATCCGTGGCCGCGCATTTGGGCTGCGTCAGGCGATGGACACGACCGGTGCGTTCATCGGACCGCTTATCGCCATCGGTCTTATGCTCGCCTTCCAAGATGATATTCGGTCGGTGTTCTGGATTGCCGCCATCCCTGCGTTCATATCCGCGATGGTGGCGATTATCTGGATACGGGAGCCCAGCGAGCATCTTCGAGTGGGTCCAAGTGCGCCAATTCGCCTCAAGCAAGTCGGGCAGCTGGGTGCCGGATTCTGGGCTGTCGTTGCAGTTGGCCTGGTCTTCACGCTGGCGCGATTCAGTGAAGCTTTTCTTGTGCTCATCGCCAGCAAGGAGGGATTGCCGCTGGCACTGGCGCCTCTTGTGCTTGTGATGATGAACGCGGTCTATGCGCTCGGCGCCTATCCGGCGGGCATCCTCGCCGATCGCGTGCCGGAGCGGGTGCTGCTGCGATGGGGGCTATTCTGCCTCATCGCTGCCGATGCCGTTTTGGCACTGGGTTCGGGTCTTGT
>SCUQ01000332.1 GCA_004297635.1 Rhizorhabdus sp.
GGCGACCCCGCGGCACCGCCGCTGATCCTGCAGCATGGCGGCCGCGACCATGCGCGAAGCTGGGACAGGGTGGCGCAGGCCTTTGCCGGTACGTATCGCGTCATCGCGCCCGATCTGCGGGGCCATGGGGACAGCGACTGGGCGAGTGACGGCGGCTATGACATGATCGACTTCGTCGAGGATTTCGTCGGCATCGTCCGGGCGCTCGATCTGCCGCCCGGTCCGATCGTCGGCCACAGCCTCGGCGGCAATATCGCTACCCGCTTCGCGGGCCTGTATCCCGATCGGGTAAGCCGACTGGTCAATATCGAAGGGCTGGGCGATGCGCCCGAGATCGTCCGGCGCAAGGCCATGGAGGATATGCTGCCGCGTTTGCGGGCCTGGATCGAACAGCGCGCGAAGGTGAACGGCTTTACCGCCCGCGATTATGACCGGGCCGGACTGGTGGCCCGGATCCGTGAAAGAAATCCTCGCCTGTCGGCCGATATGGCCGATCACCTCGCCGCCCACGCCGCCCGCGCCAATCCGGACGGCTCACTGCGGCTCAAGCATGACCCCGCCTTTGCCGCCAATTCGCCGATCGATATCAGCACCGAGACCAAGCGGGCGCTATGGGCGGCGATCCGCTGCCCGGTGCTGCTCGTCTATGGTGCCGAAAGCTGGGCGTCGAACCCGGCGGTCGACGGACGCGCCGCCGATTTCCGCGATGCCCGGGTCGAACTGTTCGAACATGCCGGCCATTGGATCCATCACGACCGAACCGACGATTTCATCGCCATGGTGCGCGACTTCCTGGCCTGACCCCGATAGCTTCTGCGCCGGATCAGCCGTCACCACCATGATCGCGCATATCGGCGTGAACATCCGGCAGGTCGATGAACAACGAGGGCATATGAGCATCCCCTATCTCCTCACCCTTTCCTGCCCCAACCAGCCGGGCATCGTCACCCGGATCACGGCGGAGATGTTCCGCCACGGCGGTGACATCAAGGAAGCCCATCAGTTCGACGACCCCGAAACCGGCCGCTTCTTCGGCCGCATCGTCTTCAACGTGCCCGATGAAAGGAAGGCAGCGCAGTTCGAGGACAGTTTCCGTCCGCTCGCGGAAGCGCTGGCGCTCGACTGGACGCTGCGCCCGCGCGACAGGACCACCAAGGTGCTGCTGCTCGTGTCCAAGTTCGACCATTGCCTCGTCGATCTGCTGTACCGCAACCGCATCGGTGAGCTTCAGATGGACATCGTCGGCATCATCTCGAACCACCCGCGCGAGACCTATGCCGCCGCCGATCTCGGCAACGTCCCCTTCCACCACCTGCCTGTCACCAGCGACAGCAAGCCGCAGCAGGAAGCGCGGATCAAGGCGATCGTCGAAGAGACCGGCGCCGAGCTGATCGTGCTCGCCCGCTATATGCAGATTCTGTCGGATGACCTGGCCGCCTTTCTCTCAGGCCGCTGTATCAACATCCATCATAGCTTCCTGCCCGGCTTCAAGGGCGCCAAGCCCTACCATCAGGCCCATGCGCGCGGCGTAAAGGTCATCGGCGCAACCGCCCATTATGTGACGGCCGATCTCGACGAAGGCCCGATCATCGAACAGGATGTCGAACGGATCAGCCATCATGACAGCCCCGAAGACCTCGTCCGCAAGGGCCGCGATATCGAACGGCGCGTGCTCGCCCGCGCGGTCGCCTTCCATCTTGCCGGCCGCGCGCTGATCAACGGGAACAAGACGGTCGTCTTCCGGGACTAGCCAGCTTCAGCTGAAGGACGTCCGGCTTTCGCCGCGCTCGCGCATTGTCGGGAATGGCCGCTTCCACCTCGCCGATATGCGGCATGTTCAGGCCACGCCAGGCGCCCCGCCCGGAACAGCCGGCCCGGGGTTTTCAGCCTCTCCCGCTATCGAAGGGCGCATCATGCCGTTGAATATCATCATGTTCGCGTTGTGATTTGCTCGTCCGCACAGCTTCGCTGATCAATGAGGGCCGCGGACCAAGAACATGCACGGAACGAGCTCTGTGGCAGTGGTGGCGGCTGTCACGACTGGCTGGCATGGAAAG
>SCUQ01000333.1 GCA_004297635.1 Rhizorhabdus sp.
GCAGCAGCATCCGCTGCGCGACTCCGAAGCGGTGCTGCTCGTCAACCACGGCAAGGCCCAGCTTCCGGTAGCCCACCTTGTCCTGGAAGATCGCATGGGTACCGACAAGGATGTCGATCGAGCCATCGGCGAGGCCCATCAATGTCGCCTCGCGCGCCTTGCCCTTCTCCCGCCCGGTCAGGATCGCGACGTTGACCGGCAATCCCGCAAGGGTGCGGCTGAGCGTCTCATGATGCTGGCGGGCGAGGATCTCGGTCGGGGCGAGCAGCGCGCCCTGCGCGCCGGCCTCGACCGCGCACAGCAGCGCCATCGTCGCCACCAGCGTCTTGCCGGAACCGACATCGCCCTGGAGCAGCCGGGTCATCGGGGTTGGCTGGACGAGATCACCCTCGATCTCGGCGATCGTCCGGCTCTGTGCTCCGGTCGGCGAATAGGGCAGCCTCAGCTGATCGCGCAGCCGCCCGTCTCCCTTCAGCGGCAATCCTCGCCGTTTGCGCGATGAGGCGCGGACAAGCATCAGCGCGAGCTGGTTGGCGAACAACTCATCATAGGCGAGGCGCGCACGCGCCAGCTCATCCTGCGGATCGGCATGGACCCGGACCAGCGCCTCGCGCCACGCCGGCCAGCCGCGTGCGCTCAACAGGCTCGGCTCGATCCATTCGGGCAATGCCGGCGCGCGCAGCATTGCCTGCTCGACCAGCTGGCAGATGCGGCGGGAGGTCAGCCCCTCGGACTGCGGATAGACGCTTTCGCGAACGGGCAGCTCGGTGGCCTCGGCCGGCGGCAGAACATGATCGGGATGAACGATCTGCAATTCCTGTCCGTAGAGCTCGAGCTTGCCGGAGACGATGCGCGGTTCACCGATCGGCAGCAGCTTCTTGGCCCAGCCGGGATTGCCGCCGAAATAGACAAGGCTGACGATATTGCCCGCCTGATCGGTGGCGCCCACGCGGAACGGCCCGCGCCCGCCGGAGGCGCGATAGCTGGTCGGCACCAGCCTGACGGTGACGATCCGCCCGGCATCCTCCGCCTCGAGCGTGTCGACCGGCTTGCGATCGATCGAGCCGGTCGGGAGGTGAAAGAGCAGATCGACGACCCGTTCCAGCGCGAGCTTGCGCAGCGGCTTGGCGATCGCCGGCCCGATCCCCTTCAGCGCCTCCACCTCGGCGAACAATGGATTGAGAATATCGGGGCGCATAACTAGATGGCTTCTAACGTCACGCTGACGGGCTTGCCAACAGCCCGCCGGCCTATTGCCATTGGAAAAGCATGAACCGCGAAGACCGTCTGAAACGCCTGCGCTTCCGGGCCTGGCACCGGGGAACCCGCGAAGCCGATTATATGATGGGCTGTTTCTTCGACCGTTTCCACGCGGGCTGGGACGAAGCTTCGCTCGACTGGTACGAAGCGCTGCTCAACCAGGAGGATGCCGACATCCTCGGCTGGGTGATGGGCAGCATCCCCGTTCCCACCGAATGGCGGGACCCGATGATGGAGCGGATGCAGCGGATCGATTATGTCGAGATTCCGCAGTGAATTTTGGACGACCCTTCCCCTTAGCTCGTCATTCCCGCGGAGGCGGGAATCCATAACCTCCGAACCGCTGGAGCTTCGGGCTTCAGAGTATATCGGATCCCCGCCTTCGCGGAGATGACGGCTGGGGGAGAAATGCCCTCTTACGATAATCACCCAATCGAGACGATCGCACCGACTTTTCATGACTGACCTCACCCGCATCCTCAAAGCTTCCGAGGCGCTGACCCTGTCCCGGGCGCCGGCCGGTTTCCAGCCATGGCTTGCCGCCGATCTCGCGCGGGCCGCGGCGACACGGGGCGGCAGGCTCCTGTTCGTCGCGTCCGACGATCAGGCGATGCAGAGCCTGGTCGACGCCGCCCGTTTCTTCGCACCCGAGCTGGAGATACTGACCTTCCCCGCCTGGGACTGCCTGCCCTATGACCGGGCGAGCCCGGCGCTGCGCGCGACAAGCGACCGGCTGGCGACACTTCACGCCCTGCAGAGCAAGGCCGCCGGCCCTGCGCTGATCGTGACCACGATCAATGCCATCACCCAAAGGGTGCTGACGCCTTTCCGTATCCGCCAGCTGGTGGCGAAGCTCGCGCCGGGCGAGCGCATCGATCTCGCCAAACTCACCGCGCTGCTCCAGGCGAACGGCTATGTTCGAGCCGATACCGTCACCGAACATGGCGAATATGCGGTGCGCGGCGGGCTGGTCGATCTGTTCCCGGCCGGCGAGCCGCATGCGCTGCGCCTCGACTTCTTCGGTGACGAGATCGAAAGCGTCCGCCAGTTCGATGCCACCGACCAGCGCACGATCGGCCCGATCGACGGCTTCACCCTGCTGCCCGCCGCCGAGGCGCTGCTCGACGAGGAGACGATCAAGCGCTTCCGCGGCCGCTATCGTGAGCGGTTCGGCGCGGCAGCGACCAGCGACCCGATCTACCAGGCGGTATCGGATGGGCGGCGTCTGGCCGGCATGGACCATTGGCTGCCACTGTTCGAGGAGCGGCTGGCGACATTGTTCGACCATCTCTCGACCGACGACCTGATCCTGCGCGAGGCAGGAACGGTCAAGGCAGCCGAGCAGCGCTTCGAAGCGATCGCAGACTATCATGCCAACCGGGTCCGTGCGCGGAGCACCGATCCGGGCAGCTATCGCCCGCTGGAGCCGGGCGAGCTCTATCTGAGTGCCGAGCAGTGGGGCGAGGCGATCGCCGACCGGCCGATCCATCTCGCCACCCCCTTCGCGGAACCGGAGAGCGCGCGGGTAATCGACCTGGGCGTCGACAGCGCGCGCGATTTCGCGCCCGAACGGACGCAGGGCGTCAACATCTATGACGCCGTGGTCGAGCATGTCGAAGCGCTGGGCAAGGCCGGGAAACGGGTCGTGCTGGCCAGCTATTCAACCGGGTCCCGCGAGCGTTTCGCGGGATTGTTGAAGGAACATGGGCTCGGCCTGACGGAGATGGTGGACGGCTGGCAGGCTGCCGTCACCCTGCCCGTGGCGGGCAAGTCGCTCGGCGGCGGTGTTTCGAAAGTTGCGCTCGCCGTCCTTCCGCTCGATCATGGCTTCAGCAGCGGCGATATCGCCCTGCTCACCGAGCAGGACATGCTCGGCGATCGGCTGGTACGGCGGCAGAAGCGCAAGAAATCGGCCGATGCCTTCCTGGCCGAGCTGGCCACCCTCACGCCGGGCGATCTCGTCGTCCATATGGATCATGGTATCGGCCGCTATGAGGGGCTGACCTCGATCCCGGTCGCCAAGGCGCCGCACGACTGCGTCGCGCTCAGCTATGCCGGCGGCGACAAGCTCTACGTCCCGGTCGAGAATATAGACGTGCTGAGCCGGTACGGCGCGGAGAGCGAGAACGTCCAGCTCGACAAGCTGGGCGGGGTCGGCTGGCAGACCCGCAAGGCGCGGATGAAGGAGCGGATCCGCGAGATCGCGGGCGAACTGATCAAGACGGCCGCCGAACGTGCGCTGCGCCCTGCCGAGGCGGTGGAGCCGGAGAGCGGCTATAATGAATTCGTCGACCGCTTCCCCTATCAGGAGACCGAGGATCAGGACCGTGCGATCGCGGACGTGATCGAGGATCTGGCGGCAGGCAAGCCGATGGACCGGCTGGTGTGCGGCGATGTCGGCTTCGGCAAGACCGAGGTCGCCCTGCGCGCCGCTTTCATCGCGGCGATGGGCGGCATGCAGGTCGCGCTGATCGGGCCGACCACGCTGCTCGCGCGCCAGCATTACCAGAATTTTCGCGAGCGCTTTCACGGCACGCCGGTCAATATCGGCCATCTCTCCCGGCTGGTAACGGCCGGGGAATCCCGGAAGGTGAAGGCAGGGCTGGCCGACGGATCGATCGACATCGTCATCGGCACGCATGCGCTGCTCGCCAAGGGCATCGAGTTCAAGCGGCTGGGCCTGGTCATCGTCGATGAGGAGCAGCGCTTCGGCGTCACCCATAAGGAGCGGCTGAAGGCCCTCAAGACCGACGTGCACATGCTGACGCTGACCGCGACGCC
>SCUQ01000334.1 GCA_004297635.1 Rhizorhabdus sp.
GAACCGGTGATCTGCACCTCGACCCTTGATTTCCGCGCTGCCCTGCCGGCCCGTGGGCGGCTTGCGGGGCTCGACGTCGGCACCAAGACGATCGGCATCGCGATCTGCGACGCCGGATGGACGATCGCCAGCCCGGCCGAGACGATCGCCCGTACCAAGTTCAGCGTCGATGCGGCGAAGCTCCGCGCGCTGCTGACCGCGCAATCGGTGACGGGCATGGTCGTCGGCCTGCCGCTGAACCTCGACGGCAGCGATTCCCCGCGCACCCAGTCGGTCCGCGCCTTCGCCCGCAATGTCGAGGGGATCGGCCTGCCGATCCTGCTGTGGGACGAACGCTGGTCCACCCAGGCGGTGACGCGCACGCTGATCGACGCCGATGCGAGCCGCGCCCGCCGCGCCGAACTGGTCGACAAGCTCGCAGCGGCGTACATATTGCAGGGCGCGATCGACGGCATGATCTGAATCTGAATTGTGGAGAACTCCTCCACCCCGCTTGAGCTTCGCCACGCGCTGCCCTATGGCGCGGCTTTAATGTCCGCTCCTTTCCCGCACCGCCACCTGACCGGCATCT
Organism: Rhizorhabdus sp.; assembly: GCA_004297635.1. Lineage (GTDB taxonomy): Bacteria > Pseudomonadota > Alphaproteobacteria > Sphingomonadales > Sphingomonadaceae > Rhizorhabdus. The sequence continues at coordinate 572 of SCUQ01000334.1, forward strand.
ACGGGCTTCAGCCGCATGAGATATTGTTCCTGCTCGACGAAGCCGAGCAGTGGATCACGCTCAACCGTGCGACCAGCAAGCATGACGATCGCCTGTCGGGCCTGACCCTGATCAACGCCTTTTTCGAGAATTCGACGCGCACGCTGCTGTCGTTCGAGATAGCAGGCAAGCGGCTGGGCGCCGATGTCGTCAACATGGCGGTCGGCCAGTCGAGCGTGAAGAAGGGCGAGACGCTGATCGACACCGCGGTGACGCTGAACGCGATGCGCGCCGACATGATCGTCATTCGCCACCAGTCGTCGGGTGCCGTGCAGCTGATCGCGGACAAGGTCGATTGTCCTGTGCTGAACGCCGGCGACGGCCGCCACGAACACCCGACCCAGGCGCTCCTCGACGCGCTCACCATCCGCCGCCGCAAGGGCAGGATCGGTGGACTGACCGTGGCGATCTGCGGCGATATCCTCCATAGCCGGGTCGCGCGTTCCAACATTCTGGCGCTGACCGCGCTGGGCGCCGAGGTGCGGGTGATCGCGCCACCGACGCTGATGCCCGCCGCGATCGAGCGGCTTGGCGCCATTCCCTATGGCGATCTGGATCGTGGCCTCGACGGCGCCGATGTGGTGATGATGCTCCGCCTGCAGAATGAGCGGATGGACGGGGCCTACCTCCCCTCTTCGCGCGAGTTCCACGCTCTATATGGGCTGACACCCGAGCGGCTGGAGCGGGCCGCGCCCGATGCGCTGGTGATGCACCCCGGCCCGATGAACCGCGGGGTCGAGATCACCAGCAGCGTGGCCGATCATCCCACCCGCTCCGCCATTACCGAGCAGGTCGAGATGGGCGTCGCGGTGCGGATGGCCTGCCTCGACGTGCTGACCCGCAAGCGGCGCGGCGTGGAGGGCTGGGCATGACCGGATCGCTCGCCATCCTCAACGCCCGGATCGTCGATCCCGCCACCGCCACCGTCGGCGATGGCGGCGTCCTGATCCGCGACCGCCATATCGCCGCGGTCGGCCGGTTCGACCTGCCCGCCGACATCGCGACGATCGATGCGAAGGGCGCGCATCTCGCCCCCGGGCTGGTCGATCTCGGCATCTTCGCGATCGACATGCCGGCCTTCACCGCCGGCGGCATCACCCGCGCGGTGCTGATGCCCGATCAGTCGCCGCCGCTCGACCACGAGGCGCTCGTCCAGCGCGCGGCGGCCGCCGGCAAGCCCGATGTGTGGATACACCCCCTCGCTGCCGCGACCAAGGGTCTGGCGGGCAAGGAGCTCGCCGAAATGGGCCTGATGCAGGCAGGCGGCGCCTGCGCGGTCGCCACCGGGCGCGGCTGGATCGCCGATTCGGGCGTGATGCGACGCGTATTGGCCTACGCCAACGCGCTGGGCCTCCTGGTCATCACCCATGCCGAGGACAGCGGCCTGACCACCGGCGCGGTCGCAACCGAAAGCGAATATGCGACCCGCATGGGCCTGCCCGCCGCGCCGGCTGTCGCCGAGGCGATGGCCGTGGCCCGCGATCTTATGCTGGTCGAGGAAACCGGAGCGCGGCTGCATTTCCGCCAGCTGTCGACGGCGCGTGCTTTCGCGCTGGTACGCGACGCCAAGCGGCGCGGACTGCCCGTGACCTGCGGGATAAGCCCGGCACATCTATTGCTGTCGGATGTCGCGATCGGCGGCTTCCGCACCTTTGCGCACCTCTCGCCACCACTGCGCGCCGAAGATGACCGGCAGGCTGCCCTCGCCGCCATCGCCGACGGGACGATCGATCTGATCTGCTCAAGCCATGATCCGCAAGGCCCGGAAGCCAAGCGCCTGCCCTTCGCCGATGCCGAAGCCGGCATGTCGGGCGCGGAGACGCTGCTCACCCTGTCGCTGGCACTGGTGCGGGACGGGGTGATCGCCCTCCCCCGGCTGATCGAGCTGCTGTCGACCGCACCGGCGCGGCTACTGGGCCTGCCCGGCGGTTCGCTGGCACCGGGCGCCGAGGCCGATCTGCTGCTGTTCGATCCCGATACGCCGTGGCGGATCGATTCGGATCATATGGCATCGCGCGCCGGAAACACGCCCTTCGATGGCCTGCCCGTCCAAGGGCGGGTGCTCCGCACGATCAAGGGCGGCTCGGTCCTCAGCTAGGTCGGGCCGGATCAGGCGGCCTGATCGACCTTTGGCCGCATCGCCCAGGTCAACGGCTGATCGCCCGATGTACGCCGGACGAAACAGGCGCCGCCTGCCTCGCGAACCTTGAGGCAAAGCCGGATCGCGTCGGCCCGACTCGACAGACCGCCGACGGACAGGCGATGAAACAGCGCCTTGCC
>SCUQ01000335.1 GCA_004297635.1 Rhizorhabdus sp.
GAGGAGAGGCGCCCGAAGCCCCGGAAATCAGCGATTTTGTCGTGGTCGGGCATATGTCTCTCGATCGATCTCGCGTGAATGCGAACCGAGAGATGCGGCAACTATGGTTAATTTTGAGTTAGGGATGGTGAAGATTTGGGACGGGCGAGGGGGCCGGGCGCCGGTGGGGACGGCGCCCGGCCCCGCGCGTCACGATGTCGTCGGCAGCGCATAGGCGATCAGCTGGTCCGATGCCGTGTTCAGGAAGCGCGGATGCCCGCTCGCCGCTATCAGCACATATTGGCGGCCGGTGCGCGGCGATCGATAGGTCATCGGGTTGGCATGGCCGGTGGTCGGCAGCCGCACCTCCCACGCCAGCCGTCCGCTGCGCAGGTCATAGGCGCGGAACGCCGGCTCCTGGGTCGCGGCGATGAACACCAGGCCGGATCGCGTCACCATCGTTCCGCCCAGCGTCGGCGTGCCGACCAGCGCGGGCAGGCCGGTGCCGATGTTGAACGGGCCGGCATGGCTGGCGCGGCCCAGCGGGTTGCGCCACGCGATGCTGCGCTTGGTCAGGTCGATCGCGGCGATCTCCGCATAAGGCGGCTGATGGCACGGGATCTTCAGCGGCGACATGAACGGCTCGACCTTGGCGACATAGGGCGTCCCGGTCTGCGACCAGCGGGCGCTGTTCATCGGCACCTTGCCCGCCTCGAACTGCCGATATTCGGCGGGGTCGGCATCGGCGCGCCGGATCAGCCGGTTGTACATCGGGAAGTGCATGACATTGGCGATCATCACCTTGCGCTCCGGGTCGATCGATATGCCAGACCAGGTCGATCCGCCCCACACCCCGGGGTAGACCACGCTGGGCCGGTCGGTGCCCGGCGGGGTGAAATCGCCCTCATAGCGCGCCTGCTTGAAACGGATGCGGCACCATAGCTGATCGAACGGCGTGATGCCCCACATCCGCGCCTCGCTCAGCCGGGGCGGGTCGAGCCCCGGCAGGCCGATCGGATAGGGCTGCGTCGGCGACAGCCGCTCGCCCGCCACCGTGCCGCGCGGCACCGCTTGCTCGATCGTCTTGACCAGCGGCCGGCCGGTGGCGCGATCGAGCACGAAGAACAGCCCCCGCTTGGTCGGCTGGATCAGCGCGGGGCGCAGCCCGTCGGCGGTGGGGAAGTCGACCAGGCTGGCGGGCGCCGGCAGGTCATAGTCCCACACGTCGCGGTGCGTGGTCTGGAAATGCCAGCGCTCCCGCCCGGTCGCGACGTCCAGCGCCACGATCGCGCTGCCATAGCGCAGCATTTCCGGCGTGCGATGCGACAGCACATAGTCGGGCGTCGGATTGCCGAGCGGGATGAAGGCCAGCCCCAGCGCGTCGTCGCCGGATATCGGCGGCCACGCATTGGGCGTGCCGCGCGTATAGCTTTCGCCCGGCGGTGGCAGGCCCTGGCGATCGGGGCGGCCCATGTCCCACGCCCATAGCAGCTTGCCGGTCATCACGTCGAAGCCCCGGATCACCCCCGATGGCTCGTTGACCGACTGGCCATCGAGCACGCAGCCGCCGACGACCAGCACGTTGCGCACCAGCGCTGCGGGCGATGTCTGGTAATAATAGCCCTTGGCGATCGCGCCCATGCCCTCGGTCAGGCTGATCTCGCCATTCCGGCCGAAATCCCGGCAGCGCCGCCCGCTATGCGCGTCGAGCGCGAACAGGCGGTTGTCAAAGGTGGTGTGGATGATCCGTTCGCTGCACGGCCCGCTGGCCCCGGCCTGGCGATGATAGGTGACGCCGCGGCATTGCGTCATGCGCCCCACGGCTGTGTCGATCCCGGGATCGAACGACCATTTCACCGCGCCGCTGTCGGGGTCCAGCGCCAGCACGACATTGCTCATGTTGCAGGTGTACAGCGTGTCGCCCACCATCAGCGGCGTGGCCTCGATCGTCCCGCTCGTCCCCTTGGCCGGCATGCCCAGATGCGCGGTCCACGCCACCGCCAGCCGGCCGACATTGCCCGGCGTGATCTGTTCGAGCGGGGAGAAGCGGTCCGCCCCCACCGTCCGGCCGATATGATGCCATTCGCCATCGGCGGCGGACGGGGCGGCGGCCGGCGCGCCATCGGCCGGCGCGGCGACGCCATGGGAGGCATGGAGCGCCAGCCCGCCCGCCACCAGCAGCGCGATCGCCGCCACGGCGCCCGCGGCCGTCCGCTGCGTCGGGCGCCACAGGATCAGCGCCAGCACGATCCCCATGCCGGTCAACAGCCCGATCCGGGGCAGCAGCGCCCAGCCGTCCGGGCCCGCTTCCCACAGCGC
>SCUQ01000336.1 GCA_004297635.1 Rhizorhabdus sp.
TTCATGAATGCGACCGGTGCGGGCGTGTCGAAGGGCGGCGCTGCGGCCTCGGCCGGGATCGCCAGGCTGAGGAAAAGACCGGAAAACAGGGCGATCTTGCTGCGCTTCATCGGGGTGAATTTCCATCCATTATAGTGCGGTCGCTGGCGATGCGTACCAGCCTGGCATCCTGATAGCCGTAGGACCGGACCTGCGCCAGCGCGCTCGTCGCATCGGCCTCGGCTTTGTAGGGACCCATCCGGACCCGCCACAGGCTGCCTGCCGGCTCGACACGCCCGCCGACCAGCTCGGCGATCTCCTCGGCACGGGCGCGGCTGCTGACGGCGGCCACCTGGATGAACAGTCCGCCGACGGGAACCGCCTCATCGGGTATCGCGGCCGCCACACGGGGCGGTGCCTTCGGGGCCGGCGCCCGGGTGGCGAAACGCCGGTTGAGCGCCGCCAGTTCGCCGGCGCTCGCATAAGGGCGCCCGGCGGCCGGCCGTCCCCAGCGCAGCTCCAGCTTGTCCGCCTCGGGCGGATCGACCCGACGGACCCGAACCCGCGCCACCCCGAGCCGTTCGGTGCCCAACAACTGCGCCGCGCGGCGGGACAGATCGATGATCCGGTTCGACACGAAGGGACCGCGATCATTGACGCGGACGAGGATGGTGCGCCCGGTATCGAGCGCCGTCACCTCGACATAGCTGGGCAACGGCAGGGTCTTATGGGCCGCGCCGACATTACCCATGTTGAAGATCTCGCCATTGGCGGTCGGCGCGCCGTGGAACTGATCACCATACCAGGATGCGAGCCCGACCTCGTCATAATCGCGCTCGTCGGCCGGATAATACCAGACCCCGGCAATCTGATAGGGCTTGCCGATCTTGACCGGAGTGTCTGCGGCGGGAAGTCTCGGCCGGGACGGCGCCGGCTGCGGCCTGGCGGCGCCGGGCCGCTCCGGTCGGGGAACGCCGCAGCTTGCGAGCAGCACCATCAGGCCGAGCGATATTGCCCTATTCGACGATCGCATCGCCGAGCAGCCCCACCGAGAGCGCATAGAAATTGGAACAATTATAGTCGAGGATCGAGCGATAATTGGTGGTGAGCAGATAGCCGGTCTTGCCAGCGCCATCGGGCTCGATCAGCGATGCCAGCTCATCCTCGGCCGGAACCCGTCCGCCCAGCATCTGGATACCCTTGTCGCGCCATTCGGCGATGGTCAGCCAGCGGCTCTGGCGGGCAAAGACGCGGGGGCAGCGTGGCGAGCTGAGCGGGGAGCGGATCGCCGCGCGGTCGATTCCTTCGGGTACGCGGACCGCAACGCCCCAGGGAACGTCCTTCTTCCAGCCGGCGTCACGCAGATAATTACCGATCGATGCGAGCGCGTCGGGCTCGCTGCGCCAGATGTCGGGCTTGCCGTCGCCATCGGCATCGACCGCAAGCCGCAGATAGACCGACGGCAGGAACTGCGGATAGCCGGTCGCCCCGGCCCAACTGCCTTTCAGCTGGGCGCGCGGCACGCCGCGGCTCATCAGCACCAGGGTTTTCAGGAATTCGTCGGTGAACAGATCGCGACGGCGGCCCTCGAAGGCCAGCGTTGCCAGCGAATTGAGCAGGTCGAAATTGCCGGTGAAGGTGCCGTAGCCGGTTTCATGGCCGTAGATCGCGAGCATGATCTGCTCGGGCACGCCGCTATCCTGCTCGATCCTGAGCAGTAACGGACGCAAGGTTCCGTAGCGCGCCCGCCCCATGCCGATCCTGACCCGGTCGACATGGCTGGCCAGATAGGGGGCGAAGGGCGGCGTCGCGCTGTAGGCCGAACTGGCACCGGGCTGGGCGCGGTCGAGCCGCACGACGCGGGCGTTGAAATTGAGCGTCGGCAGGGTCGCGTCGAACAGGATCGGCGAGACCCCGATCTCGATCGCGCGCGGGCGGAGCGTCGCGATGAAGGCGCGCAGCAGGCTGTCCTGGCTCGGCACCGGCGCGGCGGGGCTATCGTTGAGCCGCGCCGCGTCGTCTGGCGCCTGGCCCTCCTCGATCGCGCTTTGCGCCGCCAAAGGGGCCTGGCCCGCCCCTGCCGTCATCAGGACAAGAGCGGCAACCGCTCCACGCAACAGACTTCGCATTCGATCCCCTTCGTTCGTGGCAGCCTTGCCACAGCTTGAACCGACCGTGAAATGCTTTGATCGTGCCGCTTGCACGATAGGGCGCAGCGGCGATAAGGGCTCCCTTCCGCGCGGACCGATCGATCCGGCGCCGCGGAGAGGTGGCCGAGTGGTTTAAGGCAGCGGTCTTGAAAACCGCCGTGGGTGCAAGCTCACCGTGGGTTCGAATCCCACCCTCTCCGCCAGCGGACGCCCTCGGCATTCCGGACGCCAGTGGCCTCCGTCGTATCGGAACCGCCTTCCCGCAATGGTTCAAGGCCTCCCAAGGGCTATTTGTCCCAACATGCTATCTCGCTTGAAGGCAGCGGCCGCGCGGTTGTGCCTGATGCGCGGCCGCATTACCCCCCGTCAGAGAAGACGGTCATCGACCTTGGAGGGGACGTTGCCATGTCAAACTCAGAAATGCCGCTCATCATTGAAGCTGCCGTTTCGCTGGAAAAGGCGGACGGAATAGAGGTTCTGGTGAACAGCTCGCCGACGTCTACCGGAGCAGCATCTGCCGGTTCGGGCATCAGCGAGCCGAGCCTGTATGGGCCGACGCTGGCGGGTGCGCGTGCAGCGCTGGATGCGGGTGCGAGCATAATTCATCACCATCAGGACATTGACCTGCCGATGGACCAGCAGGTTGCGCAGGTTGTCCGGATCAATCGGGAAATACTCGATACGCATCCCCACGCCCTGATCTACCCCGCCCCTCTGCTGACCGGGGCGACGCATGCAGAGGTCCATCAGCATTACCCGGCACTTGCCGACGCCGGGTGCCTGACCATGATCGCGGTCGAGATGGGGCGCACCGTTTTTGCCGTGATGGACGAGACGGGACTGCCCAGCAATTCATGGGTCAATGGCCAGACCTATTCCGAAGCGCATGATCTGGTGATGTTTGCCAACAAGCATCAGACCCCACTTGCTCTGGGAATCTACACGCCATCCATGTGCTACTGGATCCGCGAATATGCCCAGCGCGGCTTGTTGCCCAAGGGCACGATGGTGAAGATCTGGTTCGGCGGACGCTACAAGGTGTGGACGGACAGGGAGCCTACGGTGCGCAACGCCCTTGCCCCCACGGTAAAGGCTCTCGATGCTTATCTGGAAGCGCTCGAAGGCGTGGATCTGCCGTGGCTGATCGCGACCCAGGGGGACAATGTTCTCGACACGCCGGTGGCCCGCTATGCGCTCGAACAGGGCGGACATATTCGTGTGGGCGAAGAAGACGTGAGTGGAACCACCCAATTGCGCAATGGCGAACTTGTCGAAGCCGCAATCGAATTGGCAAGGTCGGTTGGGCGACCCGTCGTCAGCGGAGCCGAAGCAAGGCGATTCCTGGGCGTGAAGGAGCGCCGCCTGCAGATGGCGTGATCCAGGCTCGACACCGGAGTGCGGGCCGCCGTCGCTTTGCTCAACGGGCGCCTAGATTTTCTGTAACAGCAATTCGATATAGGGCGTGAACCAGCCCGGCGTTCGACCGATGCTCCGCCCGAGCAGCGCGTAAGCCGAGACGCCGGCGCCGACGCCGCCGTGGATTCGCCGCCGGGTCGCCAGCCATGCCTGATCTCCTCCGGTTTCGGCGAACCGCCCCGACAGCGACCGCGCCAGCCGCCATGGCGCCAGTCCCCGCTGGAGCTGCCGTCCGGTGATATCGTCGATGGCCTCTGGCAGCAAATTGACCAGCCACCGGCCGGAATGGCGCTCACGGAGGGCCAGGCGGCTTGCCGTGCCGCAGATGAACAGCTGGCCGCCGGGGCGCAAGACGCGATGCAGTTCGCACATCGTCGCGTCGAGATGGCGCGGATCGACATATTCGAGCACGCTGTTGGCCAGAACGATGTCGAAGGACGCATCGGCAAAGGGAAGCGATCCGCCGGCTTCGCCGAGGCGGATGTCGCCGGCGAGGCCATGCCGCGCGAGATTGGCCTCGGCGATCGGCGGCATCAGGGGATCGACATCTATGCCGGTGAGCCGTGCTCCCAAGGCCGCGAGGACCACCGAGGAACCACCGACATTGCACCCGAGCTCAAGCAGATCACGAGCCGCAACAGCGATGCCGTAGCTTTCCAGGGCCAGACGGAGATGTTCCCACTCATAGGCGGCATATCCTCCCACCCAGCGGTCGTTCGGATCCATGCCGGCCGCCCGTGCGGCAGCCTCGAAGCGCCGATGCGCAGGCCCCTTCGGGTCGATCGGTGGCAAGATGGAGCCGTTCATGCCGGCATATGGGCGGGAAGGCACCGCTCAATGATAAGCGCAGCCGCCAGCGCGACAAGGATAGCACCGCTGTCCGCCACCCAGTCCCAGACGCTGGCATCGCGATGGAGAGCCGGGATGGCCTGGGTCAGTTCGATCAGCGCTCCGAACAGCGACAGGCCGAGTGCAAGGCGCCATCGGGGATGCGCACGATAGGCGGCGCGGCCGAGCAGCGTCAGCGTCAGGAAAGCCGCGATATGGTTGATCTTGTCGCCCGCATGGAAATCCGGGGCCTGCGCCGCGGGCATGATCGCCACCGCATAGACGATCGCGATCGTCGTCCAGAAGATGGGAACGGCGACCCGCCGGTAGAGCCTGATCACATCCCTACCCCCGATATGAAAATGGCTGGGAATTACCCAGCCATATCCACGTCCGAAGGTTCGGAGCCAAGCTTATTTCTTGCCGAGCGTCAGCCCGCCGAAACGCTTGTTGAAGCGTGCCACCTGGCCGCCCGTGTCGAGCATGGTGCCGCGGCCGCCGGTCCAGGCCGGGTGAACCGAGGGGTCGATGTCGAGCTGCAGCGTGTCGCCTTCGGCGCCATAGGTGGAACGGGTCTCATAGACCGTGCCGTCCGTCAGCTGCACCTTGATCATGTGATAATCGGGATGGATATCTTTTTTCATCGTCGTCAGGCTCCAGAAAATGGCTGGTTTCCGACCAGCCTGGGAAGCGAAGCGGCGCCTCTACAGGGTAAAGCCGATGAAGGCAAGCGCGCCCGCCGGACGCCCTGCCCTCTCCCCGGCCTCAATCCTTCGGCGGGTCCGCGATCATCGCGGTGAAACTCGCCTGCGCGGCCAGCTTGTCGCCGATATAGGCCTTGCCCTCGAACTTGCAGACGCTGGCGCGCTTCTGGACGAAGGCGACATCGAGCCGAAGCAGCACGCCGGGCTCAACGGGCGCGCGAAACTTCGCTTCCTCGATACCCATGAAATAGACGAGCTTGCCCGATCCGGCGAGGCCGAGCGATTCGACCGCGAGAATGCCGGCGGCCTGCGCCAGCGCCTCGACGATCAGCACACCCGGCATGATCGGCCGTCCAGGGAAGTGGCCCTGGAAGAACTCCTCATTGATCGTCACCGCCTTGATGGCGGAGATGCGCTCGTCCACCACCAGTTCCTCGACCCGATCGACGAGGAGCATGGGGTAGCGATGCGGCAACGCCGCCATGATCCGCCGGATATCCAGCGGGCCGAGGCTGGTCTTGTTGTCTTCGCTCATCGCGGGCCGATCAACGGCCCGCGGCGGCGGCCTGCTCGGCCTGGCCAGGCTGCCAGTTGGCCGGCGGGGTGATCGACACGCTGGGGACCAGCGCATTGAGCTGGGTCACCATGTCGGCGGTGATGTCCGAGCTGGCGGCAATCGTCGCCTCGGGGCGCAGCGCGATGCCGACGCGCTTGGCGGTCATCGCGGCCTTCAGTGCCTGCTCGGCCTTGGCTTCGATCTGCTCGCGCGCATAGGCCTGCGGGCGGGCGAACGGCAGCGCGAGGCGCTGCAGCTCGGCCTGGGCGGCCTGGCCCTTGCTCTGGAAGGTGGCGATCTTGGCATCGAGCGTCGCCTTCGGAGTCGCCGGATTCTTCTGCAGCGTCTCGATCTCGGTCCGCAGCGCGTTCAGTTCGGCCTGCAGCGCGTTCTGGCGGGTCTGCGCCGCGGTGATCTGCACCTTGTAGGTGGTCTCGATCTGCGCCCTGGCCGACTGCCATGCCGCGGAGTTGGCGATGGCGGCGTCGAGATCGACGATCGCGACACCGGTCGCGGCGGCGGCCGAAGCAGCAGCAGCCTGAGCATGGGCGGCGGCGGGCAGAAGCGCAACGCCGGCCGCGATCGCGGCCGTCTTCAGAAAGGATGTCATCAGAACTGGGTCCCTACGTTGAAAGTGATGAGCTTGGTATTGTCGCCCCTCTCCTTGAGAAGGGCCTTGGCGACGTCGATGCGGAAGGGCCCGAAGGGCGAGTTCCAGTTGACTCCGAAGCCGACCGACAGGCGAGGCTTGGCGGAGTCGCCGAAGAAGGCTTCCTTGTACACCGGAATCTGATCCCGGACCTTGAAGTCCGAAGCCGTGGTCGAGATTTCGAGCAGCGGAAGGTTGTCACCCGTTGCATCAGGGTCGCGGTTGTAAAACAGCTGCCGCCCCCTGCTATCCACGCGATCACGCAGAAGGAAACTGCAGTTCGTCGGCGTATTGGGCGAAATTGTGCATCCATCGCTCAATGTCGGCTTCTTCAAGCCGAACACCGCGCCAGCATCCATGAAGATCGACGGCCTCAGCCCCAGCTCACGGGCACCGTTGCCCAATGGAATTTCAAGCTCCAATCGACCCTTATAATAGGTATTACCACCCAGCGCATCGTCGATATAGCTATTCCTGTCCGTGAGAACGACGGGGGCCGCGGGATTGGTCACGTCATAGCGCTGGCGACGAACACGCGGGCCGATGCCGCGGATGCCGAAACCGCGCATCTCAGGCTCGCCAAGATAGAAACGGTCGGTAAGCCGGACCTGCTGGCCGAGCCCCTTGATGTAGCCACCCTCAGCTCCGGCGGAGAAGATGAAGCCGCTGCCCAGGCCCCAATATTTGGTCGCTTCGAACGACGTCTTGATATAGCGGACCTTGCCGCCCAGACCCGCGAAATCCTGGCTGAACACCGCGCGTTGGCCGCGCGACGGCCGGACACGGTTGTTCAGATTATCGAACACCAGCGAGTAGCCGACCGACGACGTCACCCGCTTGCCGATCGCATCGCACAGGTAGCGGCCGGCAAGCACCGGATCGCAGACGCCGTTGGTGAAGAAGGTGAACTTGTTGAGCGAGACGTCATCGTAGTTCAGCCCATAGCGTACGGCCATGGTGATGAACTCGGTCAGCGGCACGCCGGCGCGAAGCTGGAAGCCTGTCGTGGCCTGCTCATAGGTGGTGTTGCGGTCGTTGCCGGAGAAGTTGAACGAATTATAGTCGCGCCGGAAGATGTCGAAGCCGACCGCGATATTCTTGTCGAACACATAGGGCTCGGTGAAGCCCAGTTCGACCGATTTGGAATAGGTGGAATAGCTGACCCCGGCGCGGACCTCCTGGCCCTTGCCCATGAAATTGCGTTCACGGATCGACAGGTCGACGATGAACTTCTCGAGGCTCGAATAGCCGGCGGAAACCTGAAGCTCGCCGGTCGACTTCTCCTCGACATTCGCTTCCAATATGGTGCGATCCGGCGCCGATCCCGGCTTCTGCTCGATCTCGAACTTCTCCTGGAAGAAGCCGAGCGACTGGATGCGGTCGCGCGAACGCTTGACCTTGAAGCTGTTGAAGGCGTCACCCTCGGCAAGGCGGAACTCGCGGCGGACGACCTTGTCCTTGGTGTGGGTGTTGCCGTTGATGTCGATCCGCTCGACATAGACGCGCGGG
>SCUQ01000337.1 GCA_004297635.1 Rhizorhabdus sp.
CATCTGCCGCGCATGCTGGACGATTTCGGTCCAGACCTGATTCTCTATCAGGCCGGTGTCGACCCGCACCGCGACGATCGGCTCGGCCGGCTCGCGCTCAGCGACGCGGGCCTCCAGGCGCGGGATCGTTTCGTGATGCAGGCGGCACGCCGGCGTGGGATACCCCTCGCCAGCGCGCTGGGCGGCGGCTATGGCGACGACCGGCTCGAAGTCGCGCGCCGCCACGTCCGCTCGATCCTCGCGCTGCACGCGGCCCATGCCGAGGAAAGCACGGCGGCGTGAGCGATCCGGATATCTCCGCCGCCTGCCGTGCGGTGCTCGACGAACCCGATCCGCTTGCCAAGGTGAAGGCGGCCCGCCAAGCCGCGCGCGACTGGCGCGCCGGGCGGCTCGACTGGGCGTTCGCGACGCCGATGCCCAACCGGCCCGCCCGCACCGGGCGCCCTCCACTGCTCCCTCCATCGCAGATGCCCAAGCGCGGCCGGGCCGGATCGGATCGCGCGCGGATCGCGATGCTGCATGCGCTGGCGCATATTGAATATGTCGCGATCGATTTGGCGTTCGATCTGGTCGGCCGCTTCGGCGCGCATTTTCCGCAACGCTTCGTCGACGATTGGGTCGAGGTAGGCGCCGAGGAAGCGATGCATTTCGCGCTGCTCGAACGGCGGCTGAATGCATATGGCGCACGCTATGGCGACCTTCCAGCCCATGACGGATTATGGGAGGCCGCCGAAGCGACAGCGATCGATCCGATCGCCCGGCTGGCGATCGTGCCGATGGTCCTCGAAGCCCGTGGGCTTGATGTAACCCCTTCATTGATAAGCCGTTTCGAGACAGCCGGCGACATCCGGTCGGGGCGTATCCTGCGCCGGATCGCGGAGGATGAGGTCGACCATGTCGCGGCGGGAGTCGCCTGGTTCCGATTCTTGTGCAGTGCCACGCGAATCGATTGCGTGCAGACTTGGCAATCGCTGGTCCGGCTGCACTTCCGAGGCGTGGTTAAGCCTCCGTTCAACGACTCGGCGCGTGATCGGGCCGGTCTGACGAAAGAGATGATGGCCGGGCTTGCCGCCTCCAGTGATCTTCCGCACACCCACCTCAGTCGCGTGAGGGGGGGCAATTCCTGACGTCGGCAAAACAGGGTCTGGCCGGACTTCCCGGTTGGTATCGGTTCCGGTCGCGGGGGAATTATGCGCCTTTTGGATGTTATTGTCTCGGCGCTGTCCCGCGCGCTCTCAGCTTACTCGATCCGCACGAAGACGATCGCCGCAGCCCTGCTGCTGACGATGCCCGCCGCACCCGTCCTGGCACAGGATGGGAATATGTCACCAAACGCCCAGGCGGCAGCACAGTTCCAGGCTATTTTCCAGTCTTGGAAAAAGCTCGATGCGGTTCAGGTCAGCACCAGCGGCTCGATCTCGATCCCGTCGATCCAGCCGATCGCCAAATTCACCTTCACCAGCGCCTATGGCGTGCGTTCGGATCCGTTTCAGGGTTCGGCCGCGATGCATGCAGGCATCGACCTTGCCTCGCCCACCGGCACCCCGATCTACGCGACCGCCGACGGCGTCGTCGATCGCGCCGAATGGTTCGGCGGCTATGGCAACATGGTTCAGATCGAACATGGCAAGGGCATTGCGACCCGCTACGGCCATATGTCGAAGATCGCCGCCCGCCCCGGTGAGCGCGTCAAGCGCGGCGACCTGATCGGCTATGTCGGATCGACCGGCCGCTCGACGGGCAGCCATCTCCATTATGAAGTCCGCATCGACGGCCGCGCCGTCAATCCGGTACCCTTTCTGCAGTCCGCCAACTATGTGATGGCCGCCAATGAGCAGGCCTCGGATGTCGCACTGGGCGGCCCGGAAGACTGAGCTTCGGCCTGATTCCTGGCATATGGGAACGCCCACCGCTTCGGGCATCCCGGCACATTCGAAGAATAAAAAAGGGGAGGATGGGCCGCTGGCGATTGCCGGCGGCCTTTTCTATACCTATTTTCGTGCCATGGACATCGACCTGACCCCCTCGGCTGCCGCCCGCGTTGCGCTGATCGCGCAGAAAACCGGCAAGCCGGCGATCCTGCGGCTCGCGATCGACGGGGGCGGCTGTGCCGGCTTCCAGTATAAGTTCGAGCTTGCCGAGGCCCCTGCCGAGGAAGACATCATCGCCAGCCGCGACGGCGTTACGCTAGTGGTCGATCCGATGAGCCTCGATCTCGTCCGCGGCGGATCGGTCGATTATGTCGAATCACTGGGCGGTGCGGCGTTTCGTGTCACAAATCCGAACGCCGCCTCCGGCTGCGGATGCGGAACGAGCTTTTCGGTCTGACTCCTGCGCCGAAGGTGAGTGACGGGCGCGGCTTGTAGCGCTATCCCGATCGCCATGAAGATCGCGACCTTCAACATCAACGGGATCAAGGCCCGTCTTCCCCGCCTGATCGAATGGCTCGAGCAGAAGGCCCCCGATGTCGCCTGCCTGCAGGAGATCAAGACATCCGACGAGACCTTTCCCATCGCCGATATCGAGGCGGCGGGCTATGGCGCCATCTGGCATGGCCAGAAGGGCTTCAACGGAGTCGCGATCCTGGCGAAGGACGGCCAGCCGATCGAGCGCCGCAAGGGCCTGCCGGACGATCCCGATCCCACCCATAGCCGGTATATCGAGGCCGAGGTGAACGGCGTGATCGTCGGATCGATCTACCTGCCCAACGGCAATCCGGTGCCGGGGCCGAAGTTCGACTATAAGCTCGCCTGGTTCGATCGGCTGATCGATCATGCCGCCGATCTCTGGACCGGCGAAATGCCCGTGGTGCTGGCAGGCGACTATAATGTCATCCCGACCCCGTCGACCGACGACGTCTTTTCCGAGCGCGCGATGGCAAGCGACGCGCTGACCCAGCCCGAGAGCCGCTCCGCCTTCCGCCGCCTGTGCCACGCCGGATGGACCGATGCGGTACGCACCATCCATCCGCACGGGCCGGTCTATACCTTCTGGGACTATCAGGCCGGTGCCTGGCAACGCGATGCCGGTTTCCGGATCGACCATCTGATGTTGAGCCCCGCCGCCGCCGACCGGCTGACCGGCGCGGGCGTCGACAAGGATACGCGCGCGCTCGAAAAGGCCAGCGACCATGCCCCGACCTGGATCACGCTAAGGTCATAACGCAACCGTTCCGTCGTGCTTCCCGTATAGGATCGCGTCGACTGATGGGAGTGGGGCATGACGGAACGAGCGGCGGGGAACGGTAAAGCGCCGATCGCACGAAGCAGGATGATGACGGCTGAACGCCGCTTCTTCGCGGGCATGACGATCGTGATGGTCGCGACGATCATCATTGGCTTCCTGCCCAGCTATTATATGCGCGGCATAATCGATCCGGGCCACCCGCTCGCACCGATGACACCCCTCGTCCATCTCCATGGCGGACTGTTCACCGCATGGATGCTGTTGTTTCTCATACAGGTGCTGCTTGTCTCCGGCGATCGCCGCGATATCCACCGAAAGCTCGGCATCGTCGCCTTCGCGCTACTGCCGCTCATGATCGCCGTCGGCACCCTGGCCGGGCTCCATCAGGTCGCGCGTGCCTCGGGCCCACCGATCGTCCCGCCGCTGAGCTGGCTTTCGGTGCCTCTGCTGAGCGTGCCCGTCTTCACCCTGTTGATCGGACTGGCGCTGATCAAGCGAAGGGAGGCTGCGAGCCACAAGCGCTATATGGTCATCTCGATGATCGAAATGACGTCGCCAGGGCTGGGCCGCATCCCCTGGCCGCCGTTCATTCCCGGTCCGGTGGCGCTGTTCGGAATCGGCGATCTCTTTCTGGTCGCGCTGATCGCCTGGGATATCCGCAGCACCGGCAGGGTTAACGCCGCAACGGCGATCGGCGGCACCGTACTGATCGCGTCACAGGTCCTGCGGATAGCGATCTGGGAAACGGCTCCATGGCTCGGCTTTGCGCGCTGGGCGGTCGGGCTCGTCGCCTAGCCCTATCACGATCCCGTCGCGCTGGGTCGGTGGCGCCGACCTAGGCGCCCCGGTTCCGCGCAACGCTCTCGCTCATCCGCGCCATCTGCTCGGGGGTCGCGGCAGGTTGCCGCGCCTTCCATTCGCCATAGGGCATGCCATAGACGGCCTCGCGGATCGTTTCCTTGTCGATGTCGCCCGCCGCCTCTTCGCCCAGCCAGTCGGACAGGCAGTTGCGACAGAAGCCGGCCAGCCCCATCAGGTCGATATTCTGCGCATCCTGCCGGTGCTGCAGGTGCCGGACCAGCCGACGAAAGGCCGCTGCGGCATATTTGTCGTCGATATCGTCGATCGTCATCGCTCTCTCCTCGATCCATATAGCGCGACGGTAGCGCCCGCCGTCGGATATTGCGCCCGATTGGCCCTAACGGTCGCGCCACGCCAGCAGCGACAGTCCGAAGGCGACAAACAACCCGCCGCTCACCCGGTTGAACCAGCGCTGCCATTCGGCTCGACGCAGATAATGCGCGAGGGTGCGCCCACCGGTCGCATAGGTCAAATACCAGCCGGTCTCGATCACCACGAAGGTCGCCAGCAGGATCGCGAACTGCGGCGCTTTCGGCAGCGCCGGGCTGACGAACTGCGGGAAGAAGGCCGCTGCGAAGATCAACGCCTTGGGGTTGCTGATACTGATCAGGAAACCCTGGCGGAACAGTCCGGCGGGGCTCTGCGCGATCGCATC
>SCUQ01000338.1 GCA_004297635.1 Rhizorhabdus sp.
AGAAACTGGCCCAGCCCGCCCTCGGCCGTGGCGAAATAGAAGGACTGGCGATGATAGAACATCGGCTGTCCCGGCAGGTCGATCCGCAGGCCGACGGTTCCGACATGCGAGGCGCGCAGCGTCTCCGATGCGACTCGGGCGGTGTGCAATCCGGCGGCGCGTGCCGCAGTCTCGATCAGTTCGCCATGGGGATTCAGCGTGGCCGGCGAAGAAACCGGATCGGCGACGGGAGCAATCACCGCCGCTCTCTCCGTCCCCAGAAAATTGTTGCGGCGCGTGGCGAGCAGGGCCGCCACCTGGTCGAGCGGCATCTTGTCGACCAGCCGAGACAGACGCTGCAAGGCCTCGCGGCGACGGGACAATTCGCCGTCGCCCCACGGTTCGACGGCAATGCTCAGCCCATCGCGATGGGACGGGTCAGATGCTGATAGGCCGTTCATCTGCCATCCCTTCGAATGTTCGCGGCTGACGGTTCTCGTCCGCTTTCAGCATCGCGTACGAACCCAGCATAGCCATGTGTCTGGCCATCGATGCCGCCATCCGCGCAATCAGGAAATGGGTGCGCGGCGGCGCGCGTCCGCGTCCTGCGGCGGCGATGCGGCGCGCCATTGCAAGCGCCGCCTCTCCTTCGGGAATGGCGCGAACCACCGCGATGATCGACGGAATATTGAAAACGCTCTCCACCTGCGCGTTGCCGCGCAGCCCCTCCAGCTCTGTCAGAATGGCGGCCCTTTCGGCTGACAGACGCAGGATATCGCCGATGGCCGGAGAATATTTGAAAGGCCAGGTCCTGACCTCCTCGGGAAGGATTCCGCACATTGCCCGGCGGAACGGTTGTCTTGCCATCCCTTCGCCGACAAAGTGATGCGCGGGAAAGGCGAGGGAAAGTTCGACGACGCGACGATCGAGCAAGGGGTGGGCATAGCCGATGCCGGCAGACGCGCCCTCCACGGCAAGGCGAGTGCAGCGGGCAGCCAGTTTTCCGCGCGTGAATCCCCGCAAACGTATCGGATCGGCGATACCCATCTCCGCAGCGACGAACGCGTCGGCGATCCGGCGGCAGTCCGGCTGCAGGTGGAACAGGCGGGGATTGAACGTCCGCCCCCGTCCGCGAATTCGATCGATCACGCTCCGCGCGCCGGGCGGCAGCAGCGGAGCGATGACGCGGCGGCGTATCATGGCGGAAAGCGGGACGCCCTCCTGCACGGAAAGGGCCGACAATGCCCGGAACAGGTGGATCCATCGGCCGGACCGGGCCATGTCCGCATAGATATCCTTGCCATTGTAGCTCGGCCCCTGATCACCCCCCAGGCCGGTCAGAACGATGTCCGCCCCGAACCGCTTTGCCGTCAGGTGGATCGCGGCTCTTCGGGTCGCGGCGCCCGCTCGGGGAACGTCCGGGTCGAAGGGTGCAGGCGGGGCTTCGCCGTCGCTGTCCACCCATATCAGGTCAGGCTGCCGTGCGAGGATCGCCGCGACGAGATGGCCGTCGCCATGGTCGTTGACGATCGAGGCCGGCGCCTCGTCCATCATGCTCACGGCAACGACCTGCCCGCCCCGGTCGCGCATGTCGCGGGCCGCCAATATGGTCACGGCGGAACTGTCCAGTCCGCCGCTCAGTTCGCTGCATACCGCGCCCGCGGCCGGCAGTCGAACCGACACCGCTTCGCCGATCCGGTGACGAAGCTCCTCGGCGCCGGCATCGATACCGTGCCGCCAGCCTCCGATCATGGACGGATCCGGTTGCCAGGCCCGAATCTCGCGCGGTCCGGATTGATCCTGGGCCATGACGAGTGTGCAGCCCGGCGGAAGGTAGCGGATGTCGGAAAATCCCGAATCCCCCTCCCGGAAATAGCCCGCGAAATATCGGAGCGCGATGGCCGCCGGGTCCGGCTCACCGCTGGAAAAGCCGGCCCCGTGAAGGCCCTTGGGCAGGCTGGCAAAGGCAAGATAGCGCCCAGGCCGATATGTATAGGCGAGCGGCCTTACCCCGGCGAAGTCGCGCCCGAGCCACAGTCGCCGTGCCGTCTCGCTCCAGATCTCTACGGCGAAGTCGCCGTAGAGCTTGTCCGGAAAATCCGCCCCATGGCGCTCGATCATCGAAACCAGCCGCGAGGCCGGGTCGGTTCCCCGATAGCTGGCGGCGAACGCGTCGGGATGGTCCAGCCGCAGGTCCGCTGCGACGAGCCAGCCCCCCGGCGGCGCTCCGGCGGACGCGGGTGTCGCGGCGAAGTCCAGCTCGAACAGCCCGCATGGGCCGTTGACGGCCGGGCGCAGGATCGGGCTCAGCGCGGGAGCGGTCATGGCGTCGGCCATGGCAGCGAGATGCCGCAGCTCGGCCGGACCGCCATCGAGCCGGATATATCCCCCGATCAGCCGCAACGCTCAAAGCTCCCGAATGAGCTTCCGGTGGCGCAGGCTGGCCAGGAACATATCGATATCCGCCCGGCAGTCCTCTGGCGTAACCTCGAATTCCGCCGCGAGTATCGCCACCAGTTCGTCGCTGCTCTTCGGCACGTCGAGCAGTGCCCAGACTCGGGCCCCTACGTCGTTCAGTTCATGATAGCGGCTCGTCTCGACGCTCAGCAGCACCGTGGCCTCGTAGAGCGGAGCGTCGAACACGCCATCGGCCCGCTGAAATTTGTTCGTCATGTCTTGCCCCCACAAGGTTCATACGGCGATTCTAGCAGGCGAGCCCGTCAACAGGCCGGCCGCGTTCCCAATGCTCGCGCAGAATAGCCGCGGTCTCGGTCAGGCGATCGAGATCGAACGGGCAGCTCAGCCGCCACATACCGTGACGGCGCACCAGTTCGGTTCCCCAGCCCACCATCCTGCGCCCGCCCGCCAGCCTGTAGGCAAGGCGGCGTCGATATGTCCGTTGCAGCACCTGATCACAGGCTTCCAGCGGCGACATGGCATCGATCGCCGGACGGGTCGCGTCGGCGCCGAAGCCAAGCGCATATATCCCGCCGAGCGGCAGAGCGACCTGGGCGGCGCGGGGCGGGTCGACGAAATATTTGTTGGAGCCGCTCAACACCTGCCCGCCACGGCGGTGTTGCCAGCCCAGCCGTTCGACCGTGGAGGCGAAGAGCTTGAGAAGCCGGCCGTCCGGATGGACCATGATATCGGCGCCGAATTCGATGCGGCAGATATCGTCGGACAGAAGTTCGGATCCGGCGGCGCAGAGCGTGGCCGCAAGCGTCGACTTCCCCTGGCCGCTGGTCCCGCACAGGAGATAAGCGTGCCCTTTCCATGCCACGGCAGAGGCATGGAGGAGCATTTCGCCGCGCTGATACAGCAGCGCGGCGAAGGTCGTACCCATCAGATAGGGGGTCGCATCGTTCAGCAGAACGCCGGCGGCCGGATCGAGCCTTAACCGACGGCCGTCGAAGGCCTCCAGACGGCCGACCCCGTCGATATCCCACACGAACCGATCGGCGTCGACGGTCCATCGCTCGCCCAAGTCGTTCGGCTCGGCGACGGGCCCGTCGACCGGCCCGAGGGTGATGAAGACGTCCGCCGGGACCGGCGCCGCATCGAGCGGCATGCAGCTCGGCAGCGGGATTTCGGACGTGATCGCCAGGCCGGCCATTCGGTAATGGTACATGACGACACAAATCCCCCAAGACGCGCCATTCGAAAAGCGAAAAATCCCGCGCTGCCGGGGCGGCGGAGCCCAAATTTTGCGCTTGTCTGCGATTGTTTCGGGCTGGTACAAAAACCGCTGCAACCGGGGGGTGAGACGTTCAGTGCAATATTCGTCCGATCACATCGGGGCGCCCGGGGTCCGCAAGCCCTGGCAGGCGCCCAGCATCAGCGATGTCCCACTGTCCAGCCCGATGGTCGGCGGGTTCAGGCTCGACGACGAACCCGTCAACGAGGATGGCGATGGCGGCGGCGGTGGCGGCGGTTGCATACCGGGTGAGGGAGAGCTTTTCTGCCCGTCCTGAAACGCTGCCTCGAACCGTGCCGTCCCGGCAGCCGCTACCCCCGGCGGATCCATCCGATTTGAACGTCCGGAGGACATTTCCGCCCCCCGCTTTTCCGGCCCGTGCGCGGAGCGCTGGCGAGAAGCTGAAGCCCCGCAAGGCCGATCTGTTAGACCCTTTCACAGCCGATCTCGACTGACTCGCCGCCGAACAGGGCGCCTCAGAGTTCATCGCGATGCATGTCGACAGCGCCGCGATCCATGATCGCGCCAAGAACTATACGGATCATGCGAACCGCTCCGCAGGAGGGGCGTCGCGGATGGCGATCTTCCCCGCGTTGGCAGGAGGATTGGCGTTGATTTTAGAAGTCGTTCCAGTCCTCGTCCGGTACCACGGCCAGGGCCGTGTTGCCGTGCGTACCGGAAGCGAACGTCCGGAGGATTTTGGTGGCGGCCGGCCTTGGCGTGCCTCGCGCTTCTCCACGAAGGCGCTCGCCCTTGACGCCGTCACCCAGATCGAACTGCCCGACCTGCGTGACGAGTTCCTCGGCCTCGGCCGTCAAGCTGCGCGCAGCCGCAGTGCATTCTTCGACCATGGCGGCGTTGCGCTGGGTGACGCTGTCCATCTCGCTGATGGCGGAATTGACTTCCTGCACGCTGGAGGCCTGTTCGCGGGCAGCCGTGGCGATGTCGCTTACAAGAACGCTCACTTGATTGACGCGCTCGCTGATCCGCTCGAGTGACTTGCCGGTTTCGCCCACCAGCTTCACGCCATTCTCGACCTGCGCCGAACTCGCGGTGATCCGCGATTTGACGTCCTTCGCAGCCTCGGCGGCGCGCTGTGCCAGCGCGCGGACCTCGGATGCGACGACGGCGAAACCGCGACCCGCATCGCCTGCACGGGCGGCTTCGACGCCCGCGTTGAGCGCGAGCAAATTGGTCTGGAAGGCAATTCCGTCGATCACCGAAATGATCTCGCCGATCTCCTGCGAAGAACGCTCTATGCCGTTCATGGCTTCCACCGTCTGCTGCAGGATCTCGCCGCTCTTGTAGGCGTCGATCTTTGCCTGCGCGACCGCATCATTGGCCTTGGCGGCGTTATCCGCCGTCTCCTTGACGGTCGCATTGATCTCGTTCATCGCGGCGGCGGTCTCCTCGAGACTGGCGGCCTGCTGCTCGGTACGCCGCGACAAATCGCCCGATGCCTGGTCGATTTCGCCCGCCCCGGTCCGGATGCCGCCGCTGCTGGTCGAAAGTGCCGTAATGGTTTCGCGCAGGCTGACCACCGCATTGTTGAAGTCTTGCTCCAGCTTCACATAAGACTCTGGAAAATCGCTGAGCTCAGCGGTCAAGTCACCGTCTGCTAGCTGGCTCAGTCCAGCTCCAAGCGCAGAAACCACTTGCATTTGCACTTCGGCGGCTTCCGCTTCGATCTTTGCCGCGACGGCGACCCTCGCAGCATTGTCTTGGAAAGTGGCCATCGCCTTGGTCATACGCCCAACACAGTCCCGGTTTTCCGTGTACCTGATTTCGCTGGTCAGGTCTCCGGCGGCCAGGGCCTCCATCCGCACGACGGTTGTTACATAGGGATCACAGATCATCTTCTTTGCGGCGAGGGTGCCGGTCAGGATCGCGATCGTCGCGGCGATGGGAATCCACGTATGTGGCGAGGAAAAGTCGCCGCCATCGCCCAACGCCACAGAATAGAATGCGGCGATCCCCGCACATGCCGTAACCAACGTGATGAGCACGTTGAACTTGGCGCGTATGGGTGCGTCGCTAGAGAACCATCTAAGCATTCCAGCCTCCACTCGCAATCGATTGCATTTTGCTTTAAAGAGATGGATGATTACGGCTCCACTCTTAAAAAGAGATTAATGTCAGCAGATTTAGCTCAAAGACCGCAAATATCGTTCCTTATGATTCTTATGCCCTCGCGCGCTATTCTTGCGATGGATTTTCAAACCGAGATCGCACCATCGGCGGCGCGTGCGTCCCGAGAATGGAAGGGCTTTTCCGCAGAATATGTTCGATTGACCAGGATGCGCCCTACGAGTTCCCTAATCCCGGCGAGAGCCACTATCTAGCTCTGCACGACATTGCACTTCGCGACGGCGAATTGCGAATTGATGGCCTCAACCCTGTCAGCAAACGCAACCTGCGCGACACGACTACGTTCGTGCCCAAAGGATGCATGAAGGAGGGATGGTGCCATCCGGAGCCGCAGACGAACAGTTCATGGCGATGTATTTCGATCTTGCGGCGATCCGTCAGGAATTGGGAGAAAAGTTCGATTCGCTTCAGCCGCTACCATTTGCCTACGGTCATAACGCGGCGCTGCGCGTCACGCTGGAAAAGTTCAAAGCACTGGTTCAGCAGCCTGAAATCGATGAACTTCTGGCCGAGAGTCTTTGTCTGGTAGCTTCGCTCGAAATCTTTGGCATCAAAGCGAGTTCAGGGGCGGCCGTCGGATCGGCAGGTCTCGCTGGTTAGAGATTATGTCGAAGCTTATCCAGATGGCCAGATCGAACTGGCCGATCTCGCTTCCGTCGCGGGGCTGAGCCGCTTTAATTTTTCACGAGCCTTCAGGGCGGCGGCAGGCAAAAATGCTTATGCATTCGTGCTGCAGCGCCGCATCGCGCGGGCCGCTGATCTGCTCAAGGCTGGCAACCTGCCTCTCGAAATTATCGCGTCAGCCGCGGGCTATCGCGGAGCACCCCAATCCAGACGTGCGTTCAGAGAGGTGATGAGTGTCACGCCCAACGATTACCGCAAGGAGTGCGATGATGTCGCGGTATATGACCAGGCGACGCGAAAAGCTCCACATCGCTGCTAGAAGACAGCCGCTCGTTTCAATACCGGACGCCTCCGAAGAGACGCCTCCGCGCCGTCGCGGTAATTCTCGCCCACAAGAGCGCGCCAGCAGTAAAGAACAGCGCGCTGACCAGACAGTCTGCAGCGTTTGCGGCAAGCCCCAACTATAATAGAGTCGGTTGGAGCATATTGTTGGGCTTTGGTTTTCAGCTGCGACCGCGCTTGCTCATAAACAAGCGCCAATGTCGCATTGGAGCGGGCGAAGGGATTCGAACCCTCGACCCCAACCTTGGCAAGGTTGTGCTCTACCCCTGAGCTACGCCCGCTCTGGCGCCGTTCAACAGGGGCCTGCCCTGCTGTCGAGGCGCGGCTATTAGCGTGGGGGTTGGCCCTCCGCAAGCCTGTTTCGCGAAAAACTTCCGAGCCTGATCGCTTGGGGCGAAAGCGCCGCGCGCTGACTGGCCACGGCATGAATCGGGCTCGCTTGCGGTCGCCGGGGCCGGGATTCCCCTTTCAGGCCGGTTCCGCCGGAAAGGATCGCGGTCCGGGCTTGGCATAAGCGGGCGGCCTCCCACATAAGGGGCCGGATATAGACATTCGGGAGAATCATAGGTGGCCACCCTGGGGATGAGCGCGGCGGACAAGGACGCGATCGAGGCGTTCAAGCGCAACGTCGTCGAACCGTCGATGACATCGCTCGTCATCCTCGATTTCTGGGCCGAATGGTGCGGGCCGTGCAAGGCGCTCACCCCGGTGCTCGAAAAGGTCGCGGCCGACTATGCCGACAAGGGCGTCGTCCTCGCCAAGATCAATGTCGACGAGCAGAAGCTGATCGCGGCGCAGTTCCGCGTCCAGTCGATCCCCACCGTCTATGCGCTGTTCCAGGGCCAGCTGGTCGCCGATCTCACCCCGGCGCGCAGCGAGAGCCAGCTCAAGCAGATGCTCGATCAGATCCTCCGCCAGCTCCCCATCCAGGGCGAGGCGGACAAGGTCCACCAGGACATCGCCCCGCTGATCGCGATGGGCGAGGAGACGCTGGAGGCGGGCGACGTGGAGCGTGCCCTGTCGATCTTCGGCCAGCTGATCGAGATGGCGCCCGAGGATGTCGAGGTGATCTCCGGCCTCGCGCGGACGCAGGTCAAGGCGGGCGATGTCGACGCGGCCGAGACGCTGCTCGCCGGCCTGCCGCCCGAAAAGGCGAAGGAGGCGCCGATCGCGCGCGCCCAGGCCGCGGTCGCGCTGGCGCGCGAGGCGACGCCGGTCGACGATCTCGGCGGGCTGCGCGCGAAGGTCGCGGCGAACCCGGACGACCATGAGGCGCGGTTCGAGCTGGCCGGCGGGCTGATGGCCTCCGGCGACCGGGACGGCGCCGCCGATCAGCTGCTGGACAGCATCGCCCGCGACCGGACATGGAATGACGGCGCGGCGCGGCAGCGGCTGCTCAAGCTGCTGGAGGTGGTCGGGCTCGAGGATCCGTGGGTCCGTGAGCAGCGCCGCCGCCTCTCCGCCATCCTGTTTACCTGACCGGCCCGGCCATGGCCCAGCGCCTGTCGATCTTCCCCCTGGCGGGCGCATTGCTGTTTCCGCGCGCGCAGCTGCCGCTCCACATCTTCGAGCCGCGCTACCGGGCGCTGGTGAGCGACGCGCTGGCGCGTGACCGCCGCATCGCGATGATCCAGCCGCGTGGTCCGGGCGAACCGGCGCCGCTGTTCGATGTCGGCTGCGTCGGCCATATCCGCGAGGTCGAGCGGCTCGACGACGGGCGCTTCAACATCATCCTCGACGGGATCACCCGGTTCCGCCTGCTGCGCGAATTGCAGGTGACGACGCTGTTCCGTCAGGTCGAGGCCGAGACGGAGAGCTTCTGCGATGCCGACGCCCCCGATGCGCTGCCCAGCATCATGCGCGCCGAGATCGAGCGGGAGGCGCGCCGCTTCGCCGACAGCCGCGGCGTCGCGGTCGACTGGACCGAGGTCAGCCGGCTCGACGACGAGACGCTGGTCAACGCCATCTCCGCGATCGCGCCGTTCGATGCCGCCGCCAAGCAGGCATTGCTCGAAGCGGTTACGCTGGTCGAGCGGGCCGATCTGCTCGCCCAGTTCCTCGGCTTCTTCCGGCGCGGCGACGATGATCCGGCGACCCTGCAATGACGGTCGATCCGGCGCTGCTCGCCATACTGGTCTGCCCGCTGACACGCACCGCGCTGCGCTATGACGAAGCGGCGCGGGAGCTGGTGTCGGAGGCGGCGGGCCTCGCCTATCCGATCCGCGACGGCGTGCCGGTGATGCTGGTCGAAGAGGCCCGGAAACTCGACAGATAGCGCCCGCGCACAGACAGGACGGGAGACATCAGATCCCGAAGCCTAGATCCCCACGCCCTGCAGCAGTCGCGGCATCGCGCCGGTTTCGCCCCGCGCTTCGGCCATGAATCGCCCCTTGAGCGGCCCCAGCCGCTGCACCGCGCCCAGCCCGATGCGGCGCACCGTGCGGGCCGTCCTGCCCGGTATGCCGAACAGGCGGGTCAGCCCGTCGGTGGTCGAGGCGACGAGGAAGCTGTCGAGGCTACGCCAGCGCTGATAGCGGGCGAGGAGCTGGGCGTCGCCGGGGTCCAGGCCCAGCCGCATCCCCTCGACGATCACCTCGGTCAGCGCGGCGACGTCGCGATAGCCGAGATTGACCCCCTGCCCCGCGATCGGATGGATGCCGTGCGCGGCGTCGCCGACCAGCGCGAGCCGCGTGTCGGTGATCCGCGCGGCATGGTGGAAGCCGAGCGGATAGGAGGAGCGCGGCGAGATCAGCTTCACCGCGCCCAGCATCCCGCCCATGCGCTTCTCGGCCTCGGCCTGATAGGCGCGGTCGGGCAGGCCCAGCATCGCCGGGGCGTGCTTCTCGTCGACCGTCCAGACCAGGGCCGAGCGATGCGCGCCATCGGGTCCGTCGATCAGCGGCAACAGCGCGAAGGGGCCTGCCGGATAGAAGATCTCATAGGCGACATGGCCGTGCGGCTTCTCATGCGCGATCGAGGCGATCATCGCGACATGCTCGTAGCGCCAGATCGGAAGAGC
>SCUQ01000339.1 GCA_004297635.1 Rhizorhabdus sp.
GCGCTGCGGAGGACGGCTCGGCCAAGGTCAGGCTTCGAGCGCCTTGACCCCAGGCAGCTCGCGCCCTTCCATCCATTCGAGGAAGGCGCCGCCCGCGGTCGATACGAAGCTGAAATCATCCGCCACCCCGGCATGGTTGAGCGCGGCGACGGTGTCGCCGCCGCCGGCTACCGAAACCAGCGATCCGCCCTTGGTCAGCGCGGCCGCCGTGCGGGCGAGCGCCACCGTGGCGGTGTCGAACGGAGCGATTTCGAAGGCACCCAGCGGACCGTTCCACACCAGCGTCCTGCACGTCTTCAGCGCATCGCCGAGCGCCTCGACCGCGGCCGGGCCGACATCGAGGATCATCTCGTCGGCGGCGACCTCATGGACGTTGACGGTGCGGGTCGGCGGGTTGGCCCTGAATTCCTTCGCCACAACCACGTCATAGGGCAGATGGACGATGCAGTCGGCCTTTTCGGCGGCGGCGAGGATCTCGAGGACGGTGTCCTTCAGGTCATGTTCGCACAGCGACTTGCCGACATCGACCCCGCGCGCGGCCAGGAAGGTGTTGGCCATGCCGCCGCCGATGATCAGATGATCGACCTTGGCGACGAGATGCTTGAGCACGTCCAGCTTGGTCGAGACCTTGGCGCCCCCGACCACTGCCGCGACGGGATGTTCGGGCTTGCCCAGCGCCTTTTCCAGCGCCTCAAGCTCGGCCTGCATCGATCGGCCGGCATAGGCCGGCAGCAGATGCGCAAGCGCCTCGGTCGAAACATGGGCGCGGTGCGCCGCCGAGAAGGCGTCGTTGATGTAGAGATCGCCAAGCTTCGCGATCGCCTCGGCCAGCGCCGGATCATTCTTCTCCTCGCCCTTGTGGAAGCGGGTATTCTCCAGCAGCGCGATATCGCCCGGCTCCAGCTGCGCCACCGCCGCCTCGGCCTGCTCGCCGCAGCAGTCGCCGACGAAGCGGACGTCGCGGCCCAGGACCGAACGGAATGCCGCCGTCACCTGGGCGAGGCTCATGTCGGGATTGCGCTCGCCCTTGGGCCGGCCGAAATGGGCGAGGACCAAGACGATCGCGCCTTTGTCGGCCAGTTCGGCGAGGGTCGGCGCGGCGGCGCGGAGGCGGGTATCATCGGTGACCCGGCCCTCCTCCATCGGCACGTTGAGATCCTCGCGGACGAGAACCCGTTTACCGCGCACGTCGCCGATATCGTCGAGCGTCTTGAAAGCCATTATGCCTGCACCTCTACATCATCGCCGACCAAGATCGCGCCCGCCTCGATCACCCGGCAGATTCGCCCGCCACGCCATTCGGGGCGCAGCGCCCGCTGCAACCCATCGGCAACCGCGTCCATCCGGCGGCATGGATCGCATTCGCCGGTAATCTCAAGCACCGCTTGCCCGATCCGGACCCGGACGCCCTCTTCGCGCGGCAGGACGATCCCCTCGACCAGCAGATTGGCCCGGCGCTGCTCCCAGGAGACAGGCGCCCCAAGTTCGGCCAGCGCCGCCGTCCAGTCCTCGGCCATCAGGATCGTCACCTGCCGCCGGTTGGAGCGGCCGGGGCGGACGGCGCCGCGATGGTCGCCGTGCACCCCGGTATCGATCCCGATCGCGACATGATCGAGCAGCTCCATCGGGCCGTGCGGCCGGCCCTTGCGGGCGATGCCGATCAGCCGGCCGGCCATCGTCAGATCAGCTTGCCGATCACGCCGGCGGTGTCGATCATGCGGTTCGAGAAGCCCCACTCATTGTCGTACCAGCTCAGCACCCGAACCAGCTTGCCTTCGAGCACGGCAGTCTCGAGGCTGTCGACGGTCGACGAATGGGCATCATGGTTGAGATCGATCGAAACCAGCGGCTCGTCGGTCCAGCCGAGCACGCCCTTGAGCGGGCCGTCGGCGGCATCCTTGAGCAGCTTGTTGACCTCCTCCTTGGTGGTGTCGCGCTTCGGGGTGAAGGTCAGGTCGATCATCGAGACGTTCGGGGTCGGCACGCGAATGGCGGAGCCATCGAGCTTGCCCTTCAGCTCCGGCAGAACCTCACCCACCGCACGGGCGGCGCCGGTAGTGGTCGGGATCATCGACATCGCGGCGGCGCGGGCGCGGCGCGGATCGTCATGGATCTGATCGAGGATCTTCTGGTCGTTCGTGTAGGCGTGGACGGTCGTCATCAGTCCGCGCTCGATGCCGATCGCGTCGTTGAGCACCTTGGCGACCGGCGCCAGGCAGTTGGTGGTGCACGAGGCGTTCGAGACGATCTTGTGCTCGGCGGTCAGCTTGTCATGGTTGACGCCATAGACGACGGTCAGATCGACATTCTTGGCCGGTGCCGAGATCAGGACGCGCTTCGCGCCTGCGTCGAGATGCTTCTGGCCACCCTCGCGATCGGTGAAGAAGCCGGTGCATTCCAGCGCGATATCGATGCCCTGCGCGGCGTGCGGCAGCTTGGCGGGATCGCGCTCGGCGGTAACATGGATGCGCTTGCCGTTGACGATCAGGTCATTGCCGTCGACGTCGACCGAGCCCTGGAAGGTGCCGTGGACGCTGTCGCGCTTGAACAGCCGGGCATTGGCCTTGGCGTCGGCGAGGTCGTTGATCGATACGAGTTCGAGGCCGCAGCCCGGATTCTCGAGGATGGCGCGGGCGACGTTGCGCCCGATGCGCCCGAAACCGTTGATCGCAACCTTCACCGCCATGTGAAACACTCCTTCTTAGTTTCCGAGCGCCCCGATGATCTTCGGGGCGAGCTTGTCGGCTGTCAGGCCGAAATGATCGTAGAGCGCCTTGACCGGTGCCGAAGCGCCGAAGCCGTCGACGCCGAAGCGCAGGCCCTTGCGGCCGACATAGCGTTCCCAGCCCATCGTCGCGCCGGCCTCGATCGAGACGAGCAGCACGCCCTCCGGCAGCACCTCGTCACGATAGCTTTCCGGCTGTGCGTCGAAACGTTCCCAGCTGGGCATCGACACGACATCGGCACCATGGCCGGCCTCTTCGAGCTTCTTCGCCGTGGCGAGCGCGATCTCGACCTCGGAGCCGCTGGCGATCAGCACCACCTTGCGGGCCGCTTCGGCGGCCTTCAGGCGATAGGCGCCCTTCGCCGAGAAATTCTCGCTGATGTCGGTGCGGACCTGCGGAAGCGCCTCGCGCGACAAGGCCAGCAGCGACGGGCCATCGGTCTTTTCCAGGCTGAGCGCCCAGCATTCGGCGGTCTCGATCACGTCGCAGGGACGATAGACGTCAAGGTTCGGCATCGCGCGCAGACTCATCAGATGCTCGACCGGCTGATGGGTCGGGCCGTCCTCGCCCAGGCCGATCGAATCATGCGTCATCACATAGACGACGCGCTGCTGCTGGAGCGCCGACAGGCGGATCGCGGCGCGGCAATAATCGGCGAACACCAGGAAGGTGCCACCATAGGGGATGACGCCGCCATGCAGCGCCATGCCGTTCATCGCGCAGCCCATGCCGAACTCGCGGATGCCGTAATATATGTAGCGGCCGCCATAATTTTCGGCGGTCAGCGGGGCCTGGGCCTTGGTCTTGGTGTTGTTCGAGCCGGTCAGGTCGGCCGATCCGCCGATCGTCTCGGGAATCTGCTCGTTGATCGGGCCGAGCACCATTTCCGACGCCTTGCGCGTCGCGACCTTCTGCGGATTGGCGACAAGGTCCTGCAGATAGGCGTCGAGCGAGAAGGAGGCAGGCAGCTTGCCGGCCATGCGGCGCTCGAACTCGG
>SCUQ01000340.1 GCA_004297635.1 Rhizorhabdus sp.
GCTGACGCGTTGAAACGCGCCAGCCGCAATGCGGCGCAGACGGCATATCCCAGCGCGAAGACCCAGCCGAAGCGGGGTATCTCGTTCAACGACCACAGGAACATGATGATGGCCGGCGAGACGCCGAAGGCGATCACATCCGAAAGCGAATCGAGTTCGGCGCCAAAACGGCTCTCGCCCTTCAGTAGCCGGGCGATGCGTCCGTCCAGACCGTCGAGGATTCCGGCGATCAGGATCGCGAACAAGGCCCTTTCCCAGTCGCCGGCGATCGCGAAGCGAACCCCGGTCAGGCCCGAGCAGAGCGCGAGCGCGGTCACGGCGTTCGGCGCGACTGCGCGCGCCGGGATGCCGCGCCTTATATTTTCGCGTCGCGGGCGCATCGTCATTGGGCGGCGCCGACCGACCGGTCCGCCTCACCAAGCTTCGCGATGACCGTTTCGCCCGCGATCGTGCGCTGGCCGAGCGCGACCCGGTGGCCGGTGCCCGCCGGCAGATAGACGTCGACCCGGCTGCCGAAACGGATCAGGCCTACCCGCTGGCCGAGCCCGACGATGTCGCCGGGCTTGACGAACGGCACGATCCGCCGCGCGACCAGCCCCGCGATCTGGGTAAAGCCGATCCGTGTGCCGTCGGGGCCTTCGACCAGAATATGCTGGCGTTCATTTTCCTCGCTGGCCTTGTCGAGATCGGCGTTGAGGAAGCTGCCCGCGATATAGGCGACCCGCCGGATCGTGCCCGCGATCGGGGTACGATTGATGTGGACGTCGAACACCGACATGAAGATCGAGACGCGCGTCATCGGCGCGTCGCCCAGCCCGTCCTCACCCGACATCTCGCGCGGCGGCGGCACGGTGGTGATCATCGTGACGAGGCCGTCGGCCGGTGCGATCACCAGCCCCTCCCCGGTCGGCGTGCTGCGCACCGGATCCCGGAAGAAGGCCGCCACCCAGATGGTGATGCCGGCCATCGGCCAGGCAATGGTCTCCCACGCCAGCAGCGCGAAGATCAGGCAGATCACGGCTGAAAGGAGGACGAATTTGCGGCCTTCGGGATGGACGCTGGGCCAGCGCCACTTCACCGAAGTGGTTCCGATCTCTGGTTTATCGAGCGATGTCATCGTGGCATAGTAGGGCCCGGCTTCCGAACTGACAATCGCCGCCGTCCCGATCCGCTCGTCAGGGTACCCGAAACATCGCGCCCGAACGCCCAAAAATATCGCGCCAAGCGGTTGATCCCGCCCATTTCGTGGCATAGGGACACGCGCATATTCCCTCCCCGGAGAAACAAGGCATGGCGAAGATCAAGGTGAAGACCCCCGTCGTCGAACTCGATGGCGACGAGATGACGCGGATCATCTGGCAATGGATCCGCGAGCGCCTGATCCTCCCCTATCTCGACATCGACCTGAAATATTACGACCTCTCGGTCGAGAAGCGTGACGAGACCAACGACCAGATCACGATCGATAGCGCCAAGGCGATCCAGCAATATGGCGTCGGCGTGAAGTGCGCGACGATCACCCCCGACGAGGCCCGCGTCGAGGAATTCAAGCTCAAGAAAATGTGGAAGTCGCCAAATGGCACGATCCGCAACATTCTGGGCGGCGTCGTTTTCCGCGAGCCGATCGTGATCAAGAATGTACCTCGGCTGGTTCCGGGCTGGACCGACCCGATCGTCGTGGGCCGCCACGCCTTTGGCGATCAGTATCGCGCCACCGACTTCCTCGTCCCCGGCCCCGGCAAGCTCCGTATGGTGTGGGAAGGCGACAATGGCGAGACCATCGAGCATGAGGTCTTCCAATATCCGTCGGCCGGCGTTGCGATGGGCATGTACAATCTCGATGACTCGATCCGCGACTTTGCCCGCGCCAGCATGAATTATGCGCTCGACCGCAAATGGCCGCTCTATCTGTCGACCAAGAACACGATCCTGAAGGCCTATGACGGCCGCTTCAAGGATCTGTTTCAGGAGGTGTTCGACGCCGAGTTCGCCGACAGGTTCAAGGCCGCGAACATCGTCTACGAGCATCGCCTGATCGACGACATGGTCGCATCGGCGCTCAAATGGAGCGGCAAGTTCGTCTGGGCCTGCAAGAATTACGATGGCGACGTCCAGTCGGACACCGTCGCGCAGGGCTTCGGCTCGCTGGGCCTGATGACGTCGGTGCTGATGTCACCGGACGGCAAGACGATCGAGGCGGAAGCGGCGCACGGCACCGTCACCCGCCACTATCGCATGCATCAGCAGGGCAAGCAGACCTCGACCAATCCGATCGCTTCGATCTTCGCCTGGACGCAGGGCCTGCAGTTCCGCGGCAAGTTCGACGACACGCCCGACGTCGTCAAGTTCGCCGAGACGCTCGAACGGGTCTGCATCGAGACCGTCGAAAAGGGCGGCATGACCAAGGACCTGGCCATCCTGATCGGCCCCGACCAGCCTTGGATGACGACCGAGCAGTTCTTCGAGGAAATCCGCGTGAACCTCGAAAAGGAAATGTCGGCCTGGAGCTGAGTCCGGCGGCATATCGCTGACAGCATCGAGGGCGCCGCTCCCAGGGGAGTGGCGCCCTCGATCATTTCGTCATGCAAGCGACAGCCGGGCACGCGATCACGCTCTCTCAATATTCTTCACGAAATCATTGATTTTTCTCGATTTGTGAAAAATCGACTAGAGTTTCGCCGTCTCGGGCGAGCGGATATGCTCGCGCCGCACGCCCAGCCCGACGAGACGCGCGGGGATGCGCTGCAATATTGGGAAGCCGTCGAGCATCCGCAGCGCGAAGGGCGCCTCCATCGGTGCGCTCGCGTTCAGAGCGGGTCCGAGAACCCCGGCGTGAACGGCGCGCTGCATCCGCTGGATCACCCTGACCGGAAACATCCTCCGCGCCTGCACATTGGCGAGAAGATCGTCGACGGCCCTGCCCTGCGCCATCGGCGCAGCGAGGACGTTGGCCGCGGCTACCGCATCCTGGATAGCGAGATTGATGCCCACGCCGCCGACCGGCGACATGGCGTGGGCCGCGTCCCCGATCACCAGCAGACCGGGCCTGTGCCAGCGGGATAATCGGTCCAGCGATACCGACAACAGCTTCACATCGTCCCAGTCTTTCACCGCGCCCAGGTCCGCCACGATCTCGGGCACCGCCCGCGCCACCCGCTGACGAAAGGCATCCAGCCCCTCGCCCCTGATCGTCTCCGCGCCGCCCTTGGCGAAGACGAAGGCGCATTGCCAATAATCGCCGCGATCGATCATCGCGATCACCGTGCCAGGCGTAAATCGCCCCATTGTGTCATTGTGCGGCGTTCGCCGCTTGGGCACCCGGAACCAGAAGACGTCGATCGGCGCGCCGAGATTTTGGCGATGCAGCCCAGAGGCCTGCTGCAGCGTCGATCCCCGCCCGTCGGCGGCGATTACCAGATCGGCGTCCACGATCTCGCCACCCGTCAGCACGACACCGCCAATCCGGCCATCGACCTGGTGGATATCCGCGACCTCGCAGTTCATCCGCAGCGTGAAACCGGGCCAGCGGCTTGCCTCGTCGCGAACGAAATCGAGGAAATGCCACTGCGGCATCATCATCATGAATTTATGGCGCACCGGCAGATGGCTAAGATCGGCGACGCGGTAGCTGCGCTCACCCACCGTCGCGCTGATATCGGTGACGCGGTCGTGCTCGCGCGCCAGCAGCGCTTCGGCCAGACCCAATTCGTCGAACAGCGCGATGGTTGAGGGGTGGACGGTGTCGCCGCGAAAATCCCGCAGGAAATCGCCATGTTTTTCGAGAACGATCACCTCGACGCCGGCGCGGGCGAACAGCAGCCCCGCCATCATCCCGGCCGGGCCGCCGCCTGCAATCACCAGCTTCGACGTGGGCATGGCCCCCTCCTCAGCCTTTTTTCAGCGCATCCTCTATCATGGTTCGGGCGATCTCGCGCTCTCCGATGATCGACAGGTCGGCGCCCATTCTCGCGAAATGTTCCACCTCGGCATCATCGTTCGCCCGCGCGACGATGCGGATCGCGGGATTGGCGCGGCGCGCCTGCTCGACGATCCGCCCCGCCTCGAAGCCTTCGGGGATCGCGACGCAGAGCAGCCGCGCCTCGCCCAGCCTTGCCTGGTCGAGCTGTTCCGCCTCGCAGGCATTGCCGATCAGCAACTGGGCATTGGGATGGTCGGGCAGGCCCGCCACGTCGCGCTCGGCCTCGATGATCGTCACCCGCTCGCCCGCTTCCAGCAGCTTGGCAGCGACGCGGGAACCAACCCGGCCAAAGCCCACCAGCACGACATGGCCGCGTGGCGCCTTGACGGGCGTGTCGTCCGCCGTGGGAGCAGCGGGGAGCTGCTTGCGGCCGATCCGGGCGACGATCGAGAACAGCAGGGGATTGAGCAGGATCGAGATGATCGCTCCGGCGAGCACCAGATCGCGCGCCATCGCCGGGATCAGCTTGAGCTCGAAGCCCATCGTCGCGAGGATGAACGAGAACTCGCCGATCTGGGCTAGGCTGGCCGCGATCGTCAGCGCCGTCGTTCCCGAGTGGCGGAAGGCGAGCACGATCAGCCAGGCCGCGAGCGACTTGCCGACGACGATGATCGCCACCGTGGCGGCAAGCGCCATCGGCTGCTCGGCGACGACATGCGGATTGAACAACATGCCGACCGATACGAAGAACAGCACGGCAAAGGCATCGCGGAGCGGCAGCGTCTCGTTGGCGGCCCGCTGACTGAGCGGAGATTCAGCCAGAATCATGCCGGCAAAGAAGGCGCCGAGCGCGAAGGACACGCCGAACAGCATCGCCGCGCCGAAGGCCACACCCAGGGCGATCGCGAGCACCGCCAGTCGAAACAGCTCGCGCGATCCGCTGTGGACCACCGCGTGGAGAACCCACGGGATCAGGCGCCGCCCGACGATCAGCATGAAGGCGACGAAGGCGATGACCTTCCCGAGCGTCAGCGCGATGACCGGACCAAGCGCCGATCCGCCCCCGCCCTGTGCAATCGCGGGCAGCAGGACGAGGGCCAGGACCATCGCCAGATCCTCCACGATCAACCAGCCCACCGCGATCTTGCCGCGATCGGTGTCGAGAATCTTGCGTTCTTGCAGCGCGCGCAGCAGCACGACGGTACTGGCTACGGACAGCGCAAGGCCGAAAACGAAACCGCCGGCGAGGCTCCATCCCAACAGGGCCGCCAGCCCAATCCCCATAGCGACCGCCACCGCGATCTGCACGAGCGCGCCGGGAATGGCGATCTTGCGGACCGACATGAGGTCTCGCACCGAGAAGTGCAGGCCGACGCCGAACATCAGCAATATGACGCCTAGCTCGGCCAGTTCGTTGGCCAGCGACTGATCAGCGACGAAGCCGGGCGTGAACGGGCCGACCGCGACGCCCGCCATCAGATAGCCAACCAAGGGCGGCAGGCGGAGCCTGTGCGCCAGCGCGCCGAACAGGAAAGCGAGCGTCAGGCCCGCGACGATGGTGGCGATAAGTGGGGTGGCGTGAGGCAAGCGCCTACATCTCCTTCTACGATTGCGGATGCGCGGCAAAACATGGGGGCAATCCCTCCCGGAAGAAAGGTTTTTCCCTCAATCGGGTGGTTTTCACGACACGCATCCGCAATGATCGACGAATGGCGCTTCCGATTCATTCCGCAGCCTTCAGCGATTCGCTCGTCGTTCTCGGCACGGCGGGGTTGGTCATACCCGCTTTTGCCCGCTTCAAGATCACGCCGGTCATCGGTTTCATCCTGGTCGGCATGCTGGTCGGCCCGCAGGGGCTGGGTCGGCTGGTCGATGATGTGCCGTGGCTCTATCACGTCACGATCAGCGATCGGCATTCGATCGAGCCCTTTGCCGAGTTCGGCATCGTCCTCCTGCTCTTCTCGATAGGGCTCGAACTGAGCTTTCGACGGCTATGGGGCATGCGGCGAACGGTGTTCGGCCTCGGCACGTCAAAACTGGTGCTGGCCGCGCTGGCGATCGGCGGCGGCCTGTGGCTGTTTGGCGAGACGCCAACGGGCGCTCTCGGTCTCGGTCTCGCGCTCGCACTGTCCTCGACCGCGCTGGTGCTGCCCCTGGTCGGAACGAGCGGCGCGATCGGCAAACGCGCCTTCGGCATCCTCCTGCTGGAAGACCTGGCCCTGGTGCCGATCGTGTTCGTTTTGGGTGCGCTGGCGCCCTATGGCGAAACCGCTGGCTGGGACGGACTGATCAGGACCGCGCTGTCCGGTATTGCGCTCATCGCGGTCATGATGATCGGTGGCCGCTTCGTCCTGCCGCGGCTGTTCGCTCAGGCCGCGCGGGCCAAGAATCCGGAGCTGTTCCTGTCGGCGAGCCTGCTGGTCGTGATCCTGTCCAGCATCGCCACCACGGCGGTAGGCCTGTCGCCGATCGTAGGGGCGCTGATCGCGGGCCTGCTCATCGCCGAAACCGACTATCATGCCGAGGTCGATCTGGTGATCGCACCGTTCCGGGGACTGGCGCTGGGCATCTTCCTGATCACCGTCGGCATGTCGGTCGATCCGCTGATGATCCTCGACCATTGGGACAAGGTGGCCGCGGCGGTGGTCGCGGTCGTGCTCGTCAAGGCGCTGATCACCGCTTTCCTGCTCCGCTTCTGGGGTGCCAAGCGCGCGGTGGCGGCCGAAGCCGGGCTGCTGATGTCCTCGCCGTCCGAAACGACGCTGATCGTGCTTGGCACTGCGGCCCAGGCCCGGCTGATCGGTGCCGACACCGCCGCTTTCTGGCAGATGGTGACGGCGATCGGACTGACGATCACCCCGATCCTGGCCAAGATAGGCCATGACCTTGCCCGCAAGGTCGATGAACGTGAAAGCGATTCCGATCCCAATCTTCATGGCAAGGTGGAGGGACGTGCGATCATCGCCGGCTTTGGGCGGGTCGGGCGTCTCGTCGCGCAGATGCTCGATGCGCATGACAAGCCCTATATCGCCGTCGACGCCGATATCGACACGGTGCTGAAGGCCCGGCGGCGTGGCTATGCGATCATGTTCGGCGACATCGCCCGGCCCGGCATGATCGATCATCTCGATCTCAGCCGGGCGACCGCCCTGATCCTGACGATGGACGATC
>SCUQ01000341.1 GCA_004297635.1 Rhizorhabdus sp.
CCGGCTCGGCGCTGCTGCGCAGCCGGAAGGGCAGCACCAGGAACAGGCAGCCCCACCAGAATAATATGTAAATCGCGATGATCGACGTGGTGCGCATGGCCGCCTTCTATCTCCCGCCGTTCATCCTGTCGTCCTTCGAGACGCCACTTCGAGGACCTTAAACCCGGATGATCGACACTTCGACCACCGGCTTCTTGCCGGTCCAGGACGTCGCACGGCGGCGGACGGCGAGACGGACGGCCTCCTTGAGCCGCGATTCGTCCCTGCCGCCACCCTTGACGCCCTTGGCCACCGCTTCTGCCGCCGCCTCGCAGGCATCGGCCAGGAAATCCTCCCGATCCTCCTCGACCGGCAGCCCCTGCAGCTGGAGCGAGGGCTCGCCCTTCAGCCGGTCGGCCTTATCCAAGGCGACCGTCACCCCGATATAGCCGTAGAGCCCGACCCGGCGGCGCTCGTTCATCGTCGATCCGTCGGCGGGCAGGATCACGTCGCCATCGAGGACCAGGCGGCCGACGCGCTCCTGCCCGATCGCCTTCGGCCCTTCGGGGGCGAGGCGGACGAGGGTGCCGTTCGACTGGACGATGCCGCGCGCGACACCCTCCGCCTTGGCGAAGCGCGCCTGTTCGGCCATGTGGCGCAGCTCGCCATGGACCGGCAGGATGATCTCGGGCCGGATCCACTTGTACATCGCGGCCAGCTCCGGCCGACCGGGATGGCCCGAGACATGGACCTCTGCCTGACGATCGGTGACCATGTCGATCCGCTTGGCGGCGAGGGCATTCTGGATGCGGCCGATCGCTATCTCGTTGCCGGGGATCTGCTTCGACGAGAAG
The DNA here is from genome assembly GCA_004297635.1 of Rhizorhabdus sp. Classification (GTDB taxonomy): domain Bacteria; phylum Pseudomonadota; class Alphaproteobacteria; order Sphingomonadales; family Sphingomonadaceae; genus Rhizorhabdus. Next base: position 834 of record SCUQ01000341.1, read on the forward strand.
ACGACGGTATCCCCCGCGGACAGCTTGATCGGATGGCTGTCGAAAGCGATCCGCGACAGCGCGGCGCGCGCCTCGCCCTGGCCGCCGGTGGCGATGATCATCACATCGCGCGGCGGCAGTTTCATCGCCGTGTCGACGTCGATCAGCGGCGGGAAATTCTTCAGATAGCCGCTCGCCTTGGCGACACGGATGATCCGATCGAGCGAGCGGCCGGCGACGCACAGCTTGCGCCCGGTATCCTGCGCGACCTCGCCCAGGGTCTGCAGCCGGGCGGCATTGGAGGCGAAGGTCGTCACCAGCACCCGCGCCTTGCAGGCGCCGATCACCTCATCGAGGCCCTTGCGCACATCGGCTTCCGAGCCGGAGGCTTCCTCGTTGAAGACGTTGGTCGAATCGCACACGAGGGCGAGGATGCCCTTGTCGCCGATCGCGGTGAGCTCCTCGGCGGTGGAGGGGATGCCGAGCAGCGGCTCCTTGTCGATCTTCCAGTCGCCGGTGTGGAAGATGCGGCCATAGGGCGTCTCGATCAGCAGCGCGTTGCCCTCGGGGATCGAGTGGGCGAGCGGCACGTAGGTGAAGCCGAACGGCCCGAGCTGAAAGCTGCCTTCATTCTCGATGATGCGCAGATCGACCTTGTCGCTGATCCCTTCCTCGTCGAGCTTGCCCTGGATGAGCGCGGCGGTGAAGCGGGTGGCGTAGAGCGGCACGCCGAGATCGGTGGCGAGATAGGGGATCGCGCCGATATGATCCTCATGACCATGGGTCAGGACCACGCCGAGCAGATCCTCGGCACGTTCCTCGATGAAGCTCAAATCGGGCAGGATCAGCTCGACTCCCGGATAACCCGGATCGGCGAAGGTGAGGCCGAGATCGACCATCACCCATTTGCCCTGGGTGCCGTAGAGATTGACGTTCATGCCGATCTCCCCGGAGCCGCCAAGCGCCAGGAAGAGCAGTTCGTTACCGGGAGTAGTCACTAAAAAATTTGTCCAATCTTATGATCTTGGCCCGGCCCTGAAGAGGCGGGGCGCTGTCTTATTTCACCGCCTTGTAGCGGTCGTACATCAGGCCGAGGCCCTGGATGGTCAGATCGGGCTCGATGCTGTCGAACAGCTTCACATGCCGCTCGAACAGGGTCGCCAGCCCGCCGGTCGCGATGACCTTCGCGGGACGGCCGACTTCGGCCTTCATCCGCGCGACCAGCCCCTCGATCATCGATACATAGCCGAAATAGATGCCGATGAGCATCTGATCGGCGGTGGTGCGGCCGATCACGCTCGATTTCTCGGGCGCCTCGATCGCGATGCGCGGCAGCTTCGCCGCCGCCCCGACCAGAGCATCGAGCGAAAGATTCAGGCCCGGCGCGATGATCCCGCCCTTATAGGCGCCGGAATAGTCGACCACGTCGAAGGTGGTCGCCGTGCCGAAATCGATCACGATCAGGTCGCCGGGGTGCAGCCGATGCGCCGCGATGACGTTGACCGCGCGATCGGCGCCGACATTCTGCGGCTCGTCGACATCGAGGGTGATCCCCCAATCGACCGGCGGACGCCCCGCGATGAGCGCATCCACCCCGAAATATTTCTGCGCCAGCACCTCGAGATTATGGAGCGCACGCGGCACGACGGTGGCGACGATCACCGCCTCGATATCCTTGCGGTCATAGCCTTCGAGCTGGAGCAGCTGGTGGAGCCAGACCGCATATTCATCGGCGGTCCGGCGCGGATCCGTGGCGATGCGCCAGCGGGCCTTGATGACCCCGCCGGGCTGCTCCGGCCCCGATGCGGGGTCGACCAGCGCGAAGACTATATTGGTATTGCCGGCATCGATCGCAAGCAGCATGGCTCGTCCTGGTCCCTGTTCGGCGCCGCTATAGCAGGAAAATGTCGCCGGCGTGCACGACATGCGCGCGCCCGTCAGCGGATTTGAGGCGGAGCGCGCCATCGGCCTCCAGCCCCTCATAGAGACCGTCGATCGCGCCCTCGGCCGCGTTGACCCGCAGCGCCGTGCCCGGCGGGTGCGCGCGTGCCTGCCAGCGGGCGAGCACGACGCCGAGCCCCTCGCCGCGCCAGCGCGCCAGCCAGGCCGCGAAGCTGGCCGCCAGCTCCGCGGCGAAATCGGCGGGATCGGGCGGCGACAGGCCGAGCGCCGCAAGACTGGTCGCGGGGCGATCGGGCAGGTCGGGATGGTGGGCGAGGTTGACGCCGATCCCGACCACCACCGCATCGCCCACGCCCTCGAGGAGGATGCCCGAGATCTTGGCACCATCGGCGAGCAGGTCATTGGGCCATTTGATCATCAGCCGCTCGGGCGCCAGCCAGCCCTGGAGCAGCGTGTCGAGCGCCACCGCCGCGACCAGCGCGAGGCTGGGCGCGCGCGGATCGCCCGTCCGGGGACGGACGATGGTGCTCGCATAGAGATTGCCCGGTGGCGACACCCAGAGCCGCCCCTGCCGCCCGCGCCCGCCGGTCTGGGTATCGGCGCGCAGCCAGATACCCTCGGGGGCACCGTCGCGCGCGAGGGCGGCGAGATCGTCATTGGTGGACGCGGTGGTGTGGACGTGGCGGATCAAATATTCCTCCCCGGCACGGGGCGGGGGACCATCCGGGGGATGGTGGAGGGGGATCGACGCAAGGGGATCGCCTGTTTCATCCCCCCTCCACCGGCTTCGCCGCTCCCCCTCCCCGTGCCGGGGAGGAATGATATCGTCAAAACAGCGACCGCGCCGCCGCCATGCTGGTGGCATCGAGCAGCGGAATCGCGAGATAGCCCAGCGGCGAAACGGCGAGGGCTGCCAGCGCGATCAGCCCGCCTTCGAGCGGCGACGCCTGCGGCGCATAGCCGGCCGCCGGTTCGTCGAAGTAGATCGTCTTGACGATCTTCAGATAGTAAAAGGCGCCGATCACCGAGGTGGCGATGCCGATCATGGCCAGCGGCCAGAAGCCGGCGCGGACGAGCGCGTCGAACACCAGGAATTTGGGCCAGAAGCCGAACAGCGGCGGGATGCCGGCCAGGCTGAACATGAAGATCGCGAAGGCGGCGGCAAGGCCGGGGCGGCTGCGCGACAGGCCGGAGAGGCTGGCGATCGTCTCGATCGGCTCGCCGTCGGCATCGCGCATCTGCAGGGCGCAGATGAAGCTGCCCAGGGTCATCGCGACATAGACGGCGAGATAGGTGAGCGTCGCGGCAATGCCCTCTGCGGTGCCGGCGGCCAGGCCGAACAGCGCGAAGCCGACATTGTTGATCGACGAATAGGCCAGCAGCCGCTTGAAATTGCTCTGCCCGATCGCGGCGACGCCGCCGAGGATCGTCGAGGCCAGCGCCGAGAAGATCACGATCTGGCGCCAGCTGTCCGTCGCCGAGCCCATCGCCTCGACCGTGACGCGCATCAGCAGCGCCATCGCCGCCACCTTGGGCGCGGAGGCGAAGAAGGCCGTCACCGGGGTCGGCGCACCTTCATAGACGTCGGGGGTCCACATGTGGAACGGCACCGCCGAAATCTTGAAGGCGAGGCCGGCCAGAACGAAGACGAGGCCGAACATCTGGCCGGTGCCGATGCCGCCTTCCGCGCTGCTCCGGGCGAGCGAATCGGAGATGCCCGCGAACAGGGTGGTGCCGGTGAAGCCGTAGAGCAGCGAGATGCCGTAGAGCAGGATGCCGCTGGCCAGTGCGCCGAGGACGAAATATTTGAGCGCCGCTTCGGCGGAGCGGGTGTCGCGGCGCAGGAAGCCCGCCAGCACATAGGCCGACAGCGACTGCAGCTCGAGCCCGACATAGAGGGTCAGCAGGTCGCCCGCCGACACCATCATCCCCATGCCGACCGCCGAAAACAGGATCAGGATCGGATATTCGGCGCGATAGCCCCCGGCCCGCGCGAAGAAGCCGGGCGCGACCATCACCGAGACAGCGGCGGCGATATAGATCAGCAGCTTGGCGAAGGCCGCGAAGCTGTCGGCAATATAGAGGCCGTCGAAGCCGGGGCCGCCATTGCCGGCGGGGCCGGTCAGCGAGAAGGCGGCGGCACCGAACAGCGCGACCGCCCCCCAGCCGATCGTGCGGGCCAGGCCGTCACCGCCGAAGGCGGCGACCATCAGCAGCATCATGGCGCCGATCGAGAGGATCAGCTCCGGAACGGTCAGGGCGAGCGAAGCGGTCATCGACATCAGTGATGCGCCTCCGCGTGCGCAATGGAAGGTTGGGGTTTGCCGACAACGACCTTGGCGTCGCTTGCCGGCGCCGTCGGCGCGAGCCGGGCGAGGACCGCGCCGACATCGTTGCGCATCGGCGCGAT
>SCUQ01000342.1 GCA_004297635.1 Rhizorhabdus sp.
GCTCTTCCGATCTGAAAGGACTGCGGTCCGCGTCGGAGGTGAAGCCGCCCTTGGCGATGCTGCGCGCGACCGTACCGTCGGGCGCGACGAGATTCACCGATCCGTCTTCCTGGCCCTTGATCGCCAGCTTCTGCGCGCCATCGACGACATATTGCTGCTTGGCGTCGTCGATCAGCACCTCATAGCGGGCGCCCTCGACCATCGCGTAAGGCTTGGCGGTCGGCCCGCCGAAACACAGGGTGAAATAGGCGATCGACATCAGGATCGCGCCGAACTTCACCGATTTCTTGGAGCCGAGATAGCGATCGGCGAGGATGCCGCCGATCAGCGGGGTCAGATAGACCAGCGCGGTGAAGCCGCCATACAGGCCGTTGGTGGTCTGGTCGCTGAACAGAAAATGCTGGGTCAGGTAGAGCGTCAGGAGCGCTCGCATCCCGTAATAGCCGAAGCGCTCCATCGCCTCGGTGGAGAAGAGCCGGGCCAGCTGCCGCGGATGGCCGAACCATGTGTCGCCGTCGGATCGGCTGACATGGGGCGAAGGGGGCTCGGTGGTCGCGTCAGCGTCGGGATTGACCATGAAGTGCTTTCTATCTCGTTGGCGGCGCGCAGCACCCCTCCCCCGGGGCTCGGCGCGGCCTTCATGAGTGGCGACAGTAACGCCGATTCCGGCGCTGTGAAGCCGGTTATTGTTACGCTTGAAACGAGATTGCGCGGCGACGCCCTCTCGATGAAACGGAATTACCGGCGAGCGGGGTTTTTCACCCCACAGCCCCAAAAATCCGTCCGATTTTCTCCGCTGAACCGCGTTCGTGACGCCGATCGACCACGCCGCTTCCGTCGCAGCGGTTCTAAATCAGGCCCAATGCGGCTACAGCCCTGCCATGTTCAATGACCGCTCCTCCGCCGCCGCCCTTCTCGCCACCCGCCGCTCGGGCAAGCCGCGCGACATGATCGCCCCCGGCCCGGATCAGGCACAGCTTCGCGCGATCCTCGAAGCCGCGATGCGGGTGCCCGATCATGGCAAGCTGGCGCCCTGGCGGTTCGTCATCATCGAGGCCGACCGGCGGACCGCCTTCGCCGACCTTCTCAAGGACGCCTATCGCACCGAGAAGCCCGATGCGGGCCGGCTCGAGCTGGAAGCGATGGACCAGTTCGCCCGACAGGCACCGGTGATGGTCGCGGTGCTGTCGACCCCGACCCAGAACAGCAAGATTCCACTGTGGGAGCAGGAGCTGTCGGCCGGCGCCGTCTGCATGAATCTGCTGGTTGCCACCCATGCCGCCGGCTTCGTCGGCGGCTGGCTGACCGGCTGGCCGAGCTACAATGCGCAGGTGATCGAATCGCTGGGCGGATCGCCGAACGACAAGATCGCCGGCTTCCTGTTCCTGGGCACGCCGTCCCGCGATCTGGAGGAGCGCCCTCGCCCGACCTATGAAGCTGTCGTTTCGACGTGGAAAGGCTGATTGCCATTGACGCGCCATGCCGTGTTAGCACAGTGTGACACCATGAGCAGCCAGGACCGCCCCGTCTATCTCCGCCTTCGCGACATCATCGCCGAGTCGATCCTCGACGGCACCTATGGCGATGGCGATGCGCTGCCCTCCGTCCGGGTCTTCGCCGCGCAGCATGGCGCCAATCCGCTGACGGCGGCCAAGGCCTATCA
>SCUQ01000343.1 GCA_004297635.1 Rhizorhabdus sp.
CCGCTGTCGGTGGTGCGCGCCGCCGTCCTCTATGTGATGCGCCTGCTGGTCGATCAGCCCATCCCGCTGAACGACGGCTGCCTGCGGCCGGTGACGATCCTGGTGCCGGAGGGCTCGATGCTCCATCCGCGCTATCCGGCGGCGGTGGTGGCGGGCAATGTCGAGACGAGCCAGGCGATCACCGACGCGCTGCTCGGCGCGTTCGGGGCGATGGCGGCCAGCCAGGGGACGATGAACAATTTCACCTTCGGCGATGCGACCCACCAATATTATGAGACGATCGCCGGAGGATCGGGGGCCGGCCCCGGCTTCGACGGCGCGGACGCGGTCCAGACCCATATGACGAACAGCCGGCTGACCGATCCCGAGATATTGGAAACGCGCTTCCCGGTGCTGGTCGAGCGCTTCGCGACCCGGCGGGGGTCGGGCGGCGACGGCGCGTGGACGGGCGGCGACGGCGCCATTCGCCGCATCCGCTTCCGCCAGGCGATGCATGCCGACATGGTGTCCAGCCGGCGGCGGATCGCGCCGCCCGGGCTGGCGGGCGGCGGCGATGGCGCGGCCGGGATCAACCGCATCGAGCGCGTGGACGGGCGGGTCGAAGAGCTGGCGGCGACGGCTTCGGTCGATCTGGAGGCGGGTGACGTGTTCGTGATCGAGACGCCGGGCGGCGGCGGTTATGGAGGGGTGGAGTGAAGCCCGTTTTCCTATCGACGGCAGATCACCCCCCCTCCCGCTTGCGGGAGAGGTTAGGGGTGGGCTGGCAAGAGATCCGGCCGAGCCACCTGCCGGCCCACCCCCAGCCCCTCCCGCAAGCGGGAGGGGAGAAACACTGATGCTCGTCCTCGCCGGGATCGCCATCATCGTCGCGGGCTTCCTGCTGCGCTTCAATCCGCTGCTGGTGGTGCTCGCCTCCGCACTGGCGACCGGGCTCGCCGCGGGCATGGCGCCGCTCGAGCTGCTGGCGGCCTTCGGCAAGGCGTTCAATGACAGCCGCTATGTCACCGTCATCTACATGGTGCTGCCGGTCATCGGACTGCTCGAACGCCACGGCCTGCAAGAGCGCGCCCGCGCACTGATCGGCGGGCTGCGCGGCTTCACCGTCGGCCGGCTGCTGCTCGCCTATCTGCTGTTCCGCCAGATCACGGCGGCGCTCGGCCTCACCTCGGTGGCGGGGCACCCGCAGACCGTCCGCCCGCTGGTCGCGCCGATGGCCGAGGCGGCGTCGCAGGCGCAGACCGGCAGCGAGGATCGCGACGAGGAGGCCGCCGCGATGGCGGCCGCGACCGACAATGTCGGCCTGTTCTTCGGGGAGGATATCTTCATCGCGATCGGATCGATCCTGCTGATGAAGGGCGTGCTCGAAGGCTATGGCATCTCGATCGAGCCGCTTCACCTCTCGGTCTGGGCGATCCCCACCGCGATCGCCGCCTTCCTGATCCACGGCACCCGGCTGCTGTTGTTCGACCGGCGGCGGCGATGATCGGACTCAACCTCATCTATCCCTTTGCCGGGCTCGTCTTCCTCGCCTTCGCCGTCTCCGCGTGGCGCGACGCGAGCCATGCCAAGCGGCGCGGCAATGCGCTGTTCTATGCGCTGATCGCGCTCAGCCTGATCGCGGGCGACCGGCTCGGCGATCTCGGCAACGGCCTGCTGGTGCTCGGCCTCGTCGCCATCGCCGGGCTCGGCCGGATGGGGCGGGGCACCGGCACCGGCAGCTCGCCCGAAGCACGCGCTGCCGAGGCCGCCATCCGCCGCAACCGCCTGTTCCTGCCCGCGCTGGTCATCCCCGTGACAGCTTTGGCGGGCACCCTGGTCTTCAAGCAGCTGCCCGGCCTGATCGATCCGAAACAGGTGACGCTGGTCGCGCTCAGCCTGGGCGTGGTCCTCGCGCTGGTGCTTTGCTATGGCTGGCTGCGTCCGCGGCCGGCCACGCCCTTCGACGAGGGCCGCCGGCTGATGGATGGGGTCGGCTGGGCGGCGGTGCTGCCGCAGATGCTCGCCAGTCTCGGCGCGGTCTTCGCGCTGGCGGGGGTCGGCGATGTCGTCGGCGGCATCATCGGCGGGCTCATTCCCCAGGGCAGCCTGATCGGCGCGGTGCTGGCCTATGGCCTGGGCATGGCGCTGTTCACGATCGTGATGGGCAATGCCTTCGCCGCCTTCCCGGTGATGGCGGCGGCGGTTGGCATACCGGTGCTGATCCATGGTGCGGGCGGCAACCCGGCGGTGGTCGCCGCGATCGGGATGCTCGCGGGCTTCTGCGGTACGCTGATGACGCCGATGGCGGCGAACTTCAATCTGGTGCCCGCCGCCCTGCTCGACCTGAAGGACCGTAATGGCGTGATCCGCGCGCAGATCCCCACCGCGCTGCCGTTGCTGGCGGTCAATATCGCGCTGCTCTATTGGCTGGGCTTCCGATGAGCGGCCTCACGCTCGCCCGCGCCGCCCATTTCGCGGCGCTCACCCTTGGCCATCTCGGCCGCCCCTGGCCCTATAAGCTCGATCATGTGATGGCGGGGCCGGAGGATGTGCTGCCGCCCGCGACGCTGCATCCGATCTTCCACGGCAGCTATGACTGGCATAGCTGCGTCCATGGCTGGTGGCAGGTGATGCGCCTGCTGCGGCGCGTGCCGGATCTGCCGCAGGCCGCCGAGATCCGCCGGCGCGCCGACGAGATGCTGGTGCCCGACAAGGTTGCCGGCGAACTCGCCTATCTCGCCCGGCCCACCGCGGCCGGGTTCGAGCGGCCCTATGGCTGGGCGTGGCTGCTCGCGCTGCACGACGAACTGGCGCAGCATGCGGCGCAGCATGGCGCCGATGCGCTGGCGCCGCTCGCCCGCACCTTCGCCGAACGGTTCAAGGCCCATCTGCCCAAATTGACCTATCCGATCCGGGTCGGCACCCATGGCAACAGCAGCTTCGCGCTGATCCTCGCACACCGCTGGGCGGTCACGCACGATCCCGATCTCGCCGCGCTGATCGCCGCGCGCGCCGTCGACTGGTTTGGCGCGGATCGCGGCTGCCAGGCTTGGGAGCCGGGCGGCGACGAATTCCTGTCGTCGGCGCTGACCGAGGCGCATCTGATGCGCGCGATATTGGCACCCGCCGATTTCCAGCCCTGGTTCGACGCTTTCCTGCCGGACATCCCGGCGACCTTGCTGACGCCCGCCTTCGTCTCGGATCGCAGCGACGGCAAGATCGCCCATCTCGACGGCCTCAACCTCAGCCGCGCCTGGTGCTGGCGCTCGCTCGGCTATCCCGAGCCCGCCGAGACGCA
>SCUQ01000344.1 GCA_004297635.1 Rhizorhabdus sp.
GCTGATCGCACCGGGCTCCGCTTCCGTCCCGCGCCGGCCGCATCGCGCTTCGGAGGCATCGCGGTGTGGTCGGGCGATACCGTGGTGCGGGATGCGGCGGGCCTGCTGCGTTTCGTCGGGCGCGATGACGAGATGATCAAGAGTTCCGGCAACCGCATCAGCCCCACCGAGATCGAGGAGGCGGCGGTCGCCAGTGGCGCCGCGGCCGAGGCGGTGGCGCTGGGTGTTCCCCACGAACGGCTCGGTCAGGCGATCCTTCTCTACGCCCGTCCGATCGGAGATGATGCGGAGCAGCGGCTCGCCGACTGGTTCAGGCGCAACCTGCCGGGCTTCATGCAGCCGGCGCGGATCCTGTGGCGCGATGATCTGCCGCGCAACGCGAATGGCAAGCTGGACCGGGCCGCGCTCCGGGCCGAGGCGCTGGCGGGCGAGGGGAGTGAGCCATGAAACCGAGCGGACCGATACCGCCTGACTTCGTCCGCCGGGACGGTGCGCTGATGATCGGTGGGCGCAGCGCCGATGCATGGGTGGACATAGCCGGCGATACGCCTCTGTTCGTCTATGATAGCGCCATTGTCCGCGATCGGGTCGCGCGCTTCCGCGCTGCGTTTCCGGGCGTATCGCTGCACTATGCCGTGAAGGCGAACCCGCATCCGCCGCTGGTCCGCGCGATCGGATCGCTGGTCGACGGGATCGATGTGGCGTCGGAGGGGGAGGCACGTATCGCGCTCGATGCGGGCGTGGACGCGCGCCACATCTCCTTCGCCGGCCCCGGCAAGCGCGACCGCGAACTGGCAATGGCGATCGAGGCCGGGATCACGCTGAACCTCGAATCCGCCGGAGAGGCCGATCGTGCGCTGGCGATCGGCCGTGGCATCGGTCGAACGCCGCGTCTGGCGGTGCGGGTAAATCCCGATTTCGAGCTGAAGGGCTCGGGTATGAAGATGGGCGGCGGGGCCAAGCCCTTCGGCATCGATGCCGACCAGGCCGCCGCGGTCGTCGGTCGGATCGTTACGGGCGGTGGCGATTATCGCGGCCTTCACATCTTTGCGGGCTCTCAGGCGCTGGACCCGCAGGCGCTGATTGAGGCACAGGCCTCGGCGCTGCGGCTGGCCGCGCGGATCAGCAGCGAATCCCGTATCGCCCCGCCCGGGGTCAATCTCGGCGGAGGGTTCGGCATCCCTTATTTCGCCAACGACCTGCCCTTGGACGAAAGGATGGTGGGGGATGCATTATCCGCCGCGCTTGTCTTGAGGGACCCGATCCTCGGCGATACAGAATTTACAATCGAGCTCGGGCGCTGGCTGGTCGGTGAAGCGGGCGTCTATCTCACCCGTATCGTCGATCGCAAGATGAGCCATGGCGAGACCTTCCTGGTCGTTGATGGCGGCCTGCATCATCAACTCGCCGCGAGCGGCAATTTCGGCACGGTCGTACGCCGTAACTATCCGATATCTTTGACGAATATCCGGGATATGACTAAGGTCGAGGATGTGTCGGTGGTGGGGTGTCTGTGCACGCCGATCGACCGTCTCGGCGACCATGTCGGTCTGCCCGAGGCGGCCGTCGGCGAGGTGGTGGCGCTGTTCCTCGCGGGGGCCTATGGTGCGAGCGCAAGCCCGCAAGCTTTCCTGGGCCATCCGCCGCCGCGTGAAATAACCATAGACGGGACTGGCATCCTGTGATTCTAAGCGTCTGTTCATAGTTTATGGAGCATTAGGCGGGCCACGAATGTTACGGACTTTTGGGGAGTCCATGTGGGTGCTTGTCCTGGAGGTATGCGGATGGCCGTTTGTGCTGCGCTGAAAAGGCTGATGGGGGTCCTCGTGGCCGCCCTGCTGCTGGCTGGTGCGCCCGCCATCGCCGCTGAAAAGGAGCTGCCGCCAGCGCCCTTCGTGCCCGAGACCGGCCCGCCCGGCGAGAATTACACGATCGGCCCGCTCGACGCGCTGACCGTCTTCGTCTGGCGCAATCCTGAGCTGGGCGCGTCGGTGCAGGTGCGGCCGGATGGCCGCATAACGCTGCCGCTGATCAGCGACATGGTGGCGGTGGGCAAGACCCCGGCCAAGCTCTCGGACGATATTCGGGATGCGCTTTCGACCTATATCACCGATCCGATCGTCTCGGTGATCGTCAACAATTTCTCGGGGACCTTTTCCCAGCAGATCCGGATCGTCGGCGCAGCGGAGAAACCCGCTTCGGTTGCCTATCGGTCCGACATGACCCTGCTCGACGTGATGATCTCGGTCGGCGGCCTGTCCGAATATGCGGCGGGCAACCGCGCCAAGCTGATCCGCTACGATCCGGTCACCAAGAAGCAGCAGGAGTTCCGCCTGAGGATCGACAGCCTGCTCAAGCGCGGCGATATCAAGGCGAATGTCAAACTGCAGCCGGGCGATGTGATCATCATCCCCGAAAGTGTATTCTGATCGGGACCGCGGGGGCGACGGACTAGCTCGATGGAAGCAATCTATACCGAGATCCGCATAGCGCTCTACGCCATCTGGCGGATGCGCTGGCTGGCGCTCGCCATCGCCTGGGGCTTCTGCCTCGTCGGGTGGGTGATGGTGATGCGGGTGCCGGCGGCCTATGAAAGCAGCGCCCGCATCCAGGTACAGGTCAAATCGCTGTTCGCCGATGGCGCGGAAAGCGACATGCAGAAGAATGTCGATCGCGTACGCCAGTCGCTGACCTCGACCGAGACGCTCAAACGTGTCGTCCGCACCGTCTCCAATGGCGAGCGACCGCTGACCTCGTTCGAATCGCTGTCGCTGATCGGTGCGCTGCGCAGCGGCATCTCGATCACTGCACAGGGCGAGGATCTGCTCGAGATCAAGACCCGCATCAGCCTCAAGAGCATTTCGGAACAGCAGACCGCCTTCATCGCCCGCAACGTCACGGCGAAGCTGATTGAAATCTTCATCCAGGAGAATGTGATCGGCAGCAAGGCCAACAACGCCGAAACGCTGAACTTCCTTGATCAGGAGCTGGCGCGTCGTGCCAAGGAACTGGCCGATGTCGATCGGCGTCGGGCGCAGATCGCGCAGGATACGCTCGGCTCGCTGCCGGGATCG
>SCUQ01000345.1 GCA_004297635.1 Rhizorhabdus sp.
ACCAACATGCTCGCCTTCGTCGTCTGGGCGAGCCTCTTTTCGATTCCGCCGCTACTGATCGGCTCGCTACTCATGGAAGGCTGGCCTAGGATCGCTGTCGCGCTCGCCGATGCCGGGCCGAAAGCATGGAGCGCGGTGCTGTGGCAGTCGGTCGGCAACACGATGTTCGGCTATGCCGCATGGGGCTGGCTGCTCGCTCGCCATCCGGCGGCGACGGTTGCGCCGATAGCGATGCTCGTCCCCGTCTTCGGCATGGGCGCCTCCGCACTGCTGCTCGGCGAACCGCTGCCCGGCTGGAAGCTCGCCGCCGCCGCTCTGGTGATCGGCGGACTTGCGATCAACGTGCTGTGGCCGCTTGCGACACGGCTCCCGGGCTTCCCTTGGCGGCGCGGTACGGTGAGTTAGTGGGGTTCGCCCTTCGTCTCTTCAGCCAGTCTGGCTTCGAGCAGGCCCGCAAATCTATCGGCATAGGCGCGGCAGGCGCCGGGGTCGACGAACGGGTTTGGTGCCGGCTGCTTCAGGAACTTGGCGAATTTCACGTCGCCGCCTGACTGGTCGGGATGCGCACTGAACAATATGTCGCAGCGGAGCCCCCGCACCCTTGTGATGGTGCGGCGGAAGGCCGCTATGCCCGCGGCGTGCGCCGGATCCGAAAAGCGGTAGCCGGGCGCCGCCACCGGGTTCAGGCTCGACGCGAAGACGATGGTCCGGCACGCCCCGCCCTCGCAGCTCTTCCAGCTCCAGCTTATCGATCCGGCGGTGTGGCCCGGCGTCGCGATCGCGGTGACGACGGTGTCGCCCAGCCGGATCTTCTCTCCGTCTTTTACCGCGCGGAGCCGGGCGGGGGAGGGCAGCGGCGGCAGCCACGCCATCTGCGGGTCGTCCGCGCCGCTGCGCCCGGCGCGCAGCACCGCGACGGCGGGCGCGCTCGCCAGCACGGTGGCGCCGCTGTCGCGCGCCAGCGCGGCCAGGCCGCCGGCATGGTCATAATGGGGCTCGGTGCTCAGGATCAGCTTGATGTCGCTGATCTCGAAGCCCGCGCTGCGGATATTCGCTTCCAGGTCGAGTACGCTTTGCGGCACTGCGGCGTCGATCAGGATCAGTCCGGCGCTGGTCTGGATCAGCCCCACGCTCAGCCCGCCGAAGCCGACCAGCCAGGTCCGCCCATGGATGCGCGTGGCAGGCTGTGGGGTCAGCCAGCGTTGGGCGAATTCCGGCTCGATCGGCTTCAGCAGCGGATCGTCGGCTGTCACCTGCGCCACCAAAGCGGTCGAAGCCAGAACCAGGCTCATACCCAGCAACGCCATCCTGCCCATGCCACGCTCCATCTTTAAGTCAGAACCCCGCTCACCCTGAGGAGGCATTGAGCGAAGTCGAAATGCCGTCTCGAAGGGCGTCCTTCGATACGGGGCTTCGTCAAGCTCAGTCCCTACTCAGGATGAGCGGTGGAGAGAGAATGTGCGGC
>SCUQ01000346.1 GCA_004297635.1 Rhizorhabdus sp.
CACCGCGGCGGTGGTGGGCGTGATCCTGAACCTCGCGCTCTGGTTCGCGCTCCATTACTGGTTCGGCACGCTGGATGCGGCGAGGATCGGGCCGCTGCACCTGCCGCTGCCCGACCCCGCCTCGGTCGACTGGGCGGCCGTGTTGCTCTCCGCGGCGGCGCTGATCGCGATCCTCCGGTTCAGGCTGGGCATCTTCGCGCTGCTCGGCGGCTGCGCGCTGGCGGGGTTGCTGATCCGCCTGGGCTGAGCCTGGCCGCCGCTATGTCGGGCTTCGCAACATTCGCGCGCGAAGCGATTCCGATGATGCTATAGGCCGCGCTGGGGTTCCCGGGGGAGCGTAGCGCGGATGAAGGTCATGGGACTCCATCAGACAATAACGCTACGGTATGCGATCGTCGCGCTGCCCCTGATGGCGACGGCCCCGGCCCGCGCCCAGGCCGCCGGGGAGGATGCCGAGCGGCTGGGGGACATCGTCGTCACCGCGCAGAAGCGCCCGGAGAATCTCCACGACATCCCGATCGCGATCACCGCGATCCCGGCCGAGCGGCTCGATCGTCAGGCCGTCACCAACACCGCCGACCTCGCCCGCTATGTGCCCGGCCTGCTGATCGGCAAGAGCCTGTTCGCGGGCCAGACCTATTTTCGCGGGATCGGCCAGGGCCTCACCATTCCGGGCGGCGAGGCGCCGATCGCCACCTATATCGACGGCGTCTATCTCGCCTCACCCTCGCTCGCCGTGTTCGACCTCAACAATGTCGAGCAGGTCGCGGTGCTGAAGGGGCCGCAATCGACCCTGTTCGGCCGCAATGCCACCGGCGGCGTCATCCAGGTGACGACGCGTGCGCCGTCCGACCGGCCGGCGGCCCGCGTCGAACTGGGCTATGGCCGCTTCGCCACGCTGACCGGCAAGGCATTGATCAGCGGCCCGATCCTGCCCGACCTGACGGCGAGCCTGGCCTTCACCGGCAAGCGTCGCGGCCACGGGCCGGTGTTCAACCGCTTCACCGGCCGCCATCTGTTCGACGAGAAGAGCTGGTCGCTGCAGAATCGCTGGCTGTGGACGCCGGGCGCGCTGACCGCCGACCTGAACCTGATCCACGGCGATTATCGGAACATGCCCGGATCGGCGGCCGGGATATTCCCCGGCCATCTCGCCGCCGACGGGGCGACCCGCTATCTCGGCTACCGCACCATATCCAACCGGGTCGACGGCGCGAACGCGACACGCAGCACCATCGCCTCGCTCAAGACGAGCTATGCGCTGGACGGGGCCACGATCAGCAACCAGATCGCCTATACCCATTTCCGGGGGTCGACGGTGATCGACCAGAGCGGGACGGCGGGGCGGCCCAACCCCAACAATATGCCCGCCTTCCTGCCCGATGCGACCGGCACCACCGGAACATGGACCGACGAGCTGCAGATCCAGACGCGCGCCGACGCGCCGCTGCAGTGGACCGGTGGGCTGTTCTATCTGCACAATCGATCGGTCGGCCGCGCGGTGAACCGGTTCGACGAGAGCGTCTTCTCCTCCTACCGGATCAGGCTGGAGACCGACTCGCTCTCCGCCTTCGGCCAGGTCGCCGCCGCGATCGCCGAGCGGACCCGGCTGACCCTGGGCCTGCGCTACACCAGCGACCGCCGGAGGATCAGCGGCGTCACCGTGCCCGCCACTCCGCCCAATC
>SCUQ01000347.1 GCA_004297635.1 Rhizorhabdus sp.
AGAAAATGCACGAAAGCCCCGGCGGTCGTTTCGACCTCCCAGGCCCTCACACGCATCAGCAATGTTCAAGCTTGCCCCGAGACAGCGGACTGACCCTGAGCAGGGCGCGCCTATAGAGAAGGAGTCGGATCGGGTCAACGGTGGAACCGTCCGATTTTCATGGTGGTTGACCCCGGTCCCGACCGAAAGGCCATAGCATGCGCCCTCTTCTCCCGATCGCCCTGTTTCTCACCACCCTGCCCGCCGCCGCGAGCGCCGCCAGCTTTGATTGCTCCCGGGCAAGGGCGCCCGACGAGCGGACCGTCTGCGCCAGCCGGTCGCTCAACGACCGCGATGTCGAGATGTCGGTGCTGTACGGCCTCGACCTGCGCTTCGTGCCGATGGGCTCGCGCGACGTGATCCGGCGCGATCAGGCGGCCTGGCTGAAGCGCCGCGCGCGGTGCGGTGCGAATCCCGCCTGCCTGGCACGGGCCTATGACCGCCGCATCGCGGAACTGCGCGCGGTGATCGATACCCGGGTTTATCCCCGAGGCCCGTTCTGAGCCGGTTCGCCGCTAAACCGGAAAATCCGTCTCCGCATGCACCCAGCCGATATAGTCGGCCGATCCCGCCGCCACCGGCAAAGCGATGATTTCGGCGAGCGCATAGCCGTGCAGCGCCTTGATCCGCGCCTCCACCGCATCGGCGAGCGCCGCGCGGGTCTTGATCTGGAGCTGCCATTCCTCGGCACGCTCGATTTGGCCTTGCCAGCGGTAGATGCTGCGCATCGGCAATATCTGCACGCAGGCCGCCAGCCGTTCCCCGACCAGCGCCGCGCCGATCCGGTCCGCTTCCTCGGCCGATCCGCAGGCGGTGACGATCACGATCATGGTTCCGGCTTCATCCTCATGGCTTCGCCTGAGGCTTGATATAGATGGCGCGGATCGAGGGCCAGCGATCGCGCAATTCGGTCTCCGACTCCGCGATCATCGCCTCGATGCGCCCGACCGGCACCCGGTCCTCGAAATCGACCGACAGGCCGACGAAGATATTGCGCGGGCCGAGGTGGACGGTCGTGATCTCGTTGACGCCGCTCACTTCGGGCCGCCGGTCGAGCGTCGCCCGAATCGCCGCCTCCAGCAGCGGATCGGCGGGCTCGCCGATCAACAGATCCTTCGATTCGCGAGCAAGCGCCAGCGCGACGCCCGCAAGCGCCAGCCCGATCACGACCGACGCAGCCCCGTCCCAGCGCGGATCGCCGGTCATGACGCTCAGGGTGATGCCGATGCCGGCCACGACCAGTCCGAACATGGCCGCCGAATCCTCGAACAGCACGATGAAGCTCGGCGGGTCCTTCGAGCGGCGCACCGCCTCCCACCAGCCCAGCTCGCCCTTCGCCATACCGAATTCGCGCATCGCGATCGTCCAGCTGGCGCCTTCGAGCATCAGCGAGAGCGCCAGCACGACATAGTTGATCCACGGCGTGCGGATCGGCTCGGGATTGCGGATATGGTGGACGCCTTCGTAGATCGACAGGCCCGCGCCGGTAGAGAAGATCAGGATCGCGACCACGAAGCTCCAGAAATAGAGTTCCCGGCCATAGCCGAGCGGATGACGATCATCCGGTGGGCGCGAGGCCCGCTTCTGGCCGTAGAGCAGCAGCAGCTGGTTGAAGCTGTCGACCACCGAATGGAAACCTTCGGTCAGCATCGCCGAGGAACCGGTGAATGCGGCAGCCACGAACTTCGCGATGGCGATGCCGAGATTGGCGGCGAGGGCCGCGAACAGGATCAGCCGGCTCTCGGGCGGTTCGGTCATAGCGCTCCCCGCGACGGACGACGCACATTACATGCCCGCGCAGCGGCGAAACGAGCGAAAGGTTTCGCCGTTCCCGCAAGGTAAATTTAGGGAGGATTATGGATCGCCCTGACCGCTTCGACCGTTTTCGTATCGATCGTCAGGGAGCTTCGCCATGTTGTGTAACGGCACCGATACTGCCTCGTCAACCCGTCCCGCAAGCGGGGCCTTTGCCCGCCCGCGGCAACGCCCGAACGCGAAGCGCTGGCTCGCCGCGCTGCCGCTGGCGCTGGTCGCGGGCTTCACCTTCAACGGTACCGCCCCGGCCGGCATCACGCCCGAAAATCCTTCGGGCCTTGTCGCGCCCCAGGCGGAAGGCCGCTGGTCGGCCGGCCAGGCGAAAGACCTGCTGGACCTCGTCGAGCAATCCGAAGCCGAGGGGCTGAATCCGGATGATTATAACGTCGACGCCCTGCGTGCCGCCGTCAATGCGCGCCAGCAAGGCCCGGCGCTGGATGCGCTTGCCAACGTGTCGGCGCTGCGGCTCGCCCATGATTTCGCCGATGGCCGGATAGAGGACAAGGCTCAGTTCGACTGGCACATCGCCCCACCCGTAGACGCGAACCTGATCGCGTCGGGCCTCAACGATGCGCTTGACCGCGACCGCCTCGGCCAATGGTTGCGCGGCCTGTTGCCGGACAACGACCAATATCGCGCGCTCCGGGCCGCCTATGCGGATGCCCGCGGGGATGAACCGCTGCGCGCGCAGCTGCGCGCCAATCTCGAGCGGTGGCGCTGGATGCCCCGCGACCTGGGCGATCGCTATATCTACGTCAACGTGCCGAGCTACCGGCTGTTGGTGATGAACGACGGCATCGAGGAGGCCGGCTATAATGTCGTGGTCGGCTCGCCCAAGACGCCGACCCCGCAGCTGGCGCTTCATGCCCAGTCGGTGGTCGCGAACCCCACCTGGACAGTGCCGCAGAGCATCCTGAAGACCGGCGGCCTGCGCGGCAAGGGTTTCACCTATACGCGCAACGGTGATGGCAGCGTCCGCGCCGTGCAGGCCCCGGGCCCGACCAATGCGCTGGGGCGTATCAAGATCGACATGCCCAATCCGCACGCCATCTATCTGCACGATACGCCCAACCGCTCCGTCTTCAGCCGCGAGAACCGCGCGCTCAGCCATGGCTGCGTCCGGGTGCAGAATATCCAGGAGCTGGCGGCGCTTCTGCAGGGCGGCGACGGGCTTGGCGAGGCTCTGGCCACACCGGCCAAGACGCGCGTCTTCCAGCTGGAGAAGAGCGTTCCGGTCTATCTGGTCTATTTCACCGCCCAGGCAGAAGCCGACGGCACGATCCGCTATATCGGCGATCCCTACGGTCGCGACCAGGCGCTGCTCCAGAGGCTCGGCACGCCCGCCAGCAGCATCGTTCAGATGGCGGCGCGCTGACCAGATCCGGCAAGCATTTTCCGCCGTCGAGGCTGCTGCACGATGAACCGTGCAAAGACCGCGCTCGATTCGACCAAAGTCTGGAACAAACGTCCACTCAGCCAATGAAATAGTCGACCCGCTCTGCTACCTGATATGCCGTAGTAAGCGTAAAGAGCGGGTTGGGCATTTTGCAGAACATCATCGACACGCCGGTCAACCGGCGCGGATTGCTGGGTGCGGGGATCTTCGGCGGACTGGCGCTGGCGGCAGGCGGGACTTCCGTCGCGGCGCCGCTGATGCCTGCGGCCCGGCTGCGGCCCGAGGTGCGGCAGCGCGCACTTGCGGCGATGAGCCGTCATATCGGGCGCATCCAGCATCGCGACCTGATCGGCATATGTGACTTCGATGACCCGTCGTCCGCTCCGCGCTTCCATCTGCTCGATGTCGCATCAGGCCGGGTCAACAGCCTGCTGGTCGCCCATGGGCGGGGTTCCGATCCGGCACATACCGGCTGGCTGAAGCGCTTTTCCAACGAACCCGGCTCGGCCGCCTCGTCGAGCGGCGCCTTCGTCACCGCCGAGGAATATGTCGGCAATCATGGCCGGTCGCGCCGTATCGACGGGCTGGACCCGACCAATTGCAATGCCCGCGCCCGCGCCGTCGTGATCCACGGCGCCTGGTATGCCGAGCGGGAGATGATCGCGCAGCATGGCAAGCTGGGCCGTTCCGAGGGATGCTTCGCCTTCGGCTCGAGCGATCTGTCGCAGGTCATGGCGCGGCTTGGGCCGGGCCGGCTGATCTATGCCGACAAGCTCGACCGTGCCTAAAATGAGTCGAGCTGCATGAAACAGGGCTCGTTGACGGCTGTCGCGATTCCGGAAAATGCTTTAGATTCAATCCTATCTGGTCAATAAAAAGGGGACTGGATAGTGGCTGGACCTCTCTTAGTTCGATGGCTCGCCTGCGTGGCGTTCGCACTGCCGGCGCTCGCAATTCCAGCCGCACCTGTTGCCGCGGCCAGTCCGCTCGGCCTTCCCCGCTTCGCGGCGGTGCTGATGGATGCCGATACCAACGAAATCCTGTTCGCCGAACAGGCGACCGCGATCCGGCATCCGGCCTCGATCACCAAGGTGATGACGCTCTATCTTGTATTCGACGCGCTCGATGCCGGCAGGTTGCGGCTCGATGACCGGGTGGTGATGTCGCCCTACGCCACGAGCCAGCGGCCGTCGAAGCTGGGCCTGGGTGTCGGCCAGTCCTTGTCGGTGGCCGACGCGATCAGCGTCGTGGCGGTCAAATCGGCCAATGATGTGGCGGTCGCCCTCGCCGAGAAGGTCGGCGGAACGGAAGAGAATTTCGCCCGGCTGATGACCGCCCGGGCACGCCAGCTCGGCATGCGCCAGACCGTGTTCGCCAATGCCAGTGGGCTTCCCAATCCTGCGCATTTCACGTCGGCGCAGGATATCGCGATCCTGTCCGCCGCGATGATCCGCAACCATCCGACCCGCTATCGCTGTTTTTCCGAACAGGTGTTCAGCTATGGTCGGCTGCGGATGGCCAATCACAACAAGCTGCTCGGCAACGTTTCCGGCGTCGACGGGATCAAGACCGGCTTCACCAATGACAGCGGCTTCACCCTTACCGCCTCGGCCGTGCGCAACGGCCGGCGGCTGATCGCGGTGGTGATGGGATCGCCGTCGGGCTGGCAGCGTGACAAGGACGTCACCTCGTTGCTCAACGCCGGCTTCACCGCGCTCGACATGCGCCGCAACGGCAGCGTCGAAGATATGCCGGCGCTGCTCGCCAGTTCCGGCTTCGTCCTGAACCGCAGCCTCCGCTCGGCGCCCCGCATCGCGGCGGTGGATATCGAGGAAGGTGACGGCGAATAGGTTTTCCAAGCCCCTCCGACGTCATGAGAGGGCGCGCGCAACGGCCGATGGCAGGCGCGACATAGGGGTGGCGATATGGGGCGGGCCGGAAGGTCCGCCCCTTTTTCTTTCCCTTATTGCAGGATGATACGCCGGCTCGGGAAGGGCGTGGGCGCATAGACGGGCTGGCGACGCTCGACGCGGGTGCGCGGTCCCGGCGTGACCAGCTTCAGCGACTTGCGTTCGATGGCTACGATCGGGGTGGCGGCCGTCAGCGACCTCGGCGCATGGCCCAGTTCGCACGCCAGCACGCCATGGCCGCCGGTGGCGGCAGTCGCCGCGAAGCAGCCGACAATGATCATTCTTCCCAAGCCCAAGGCAGCCTCCCTATCGACGCCTTTCGCGGCGAAGATCGTAGCGGAAGCGCCTGGGGCCCGGGGACGCCCTGTCGGCGAACGACATGGGGCATCGACGAACGACATGGGGCGGATGGCCCCGTCCGGCAATCTCACATATGCAGCGTGCGCCCGAAGGCGGCCAGCACGCTTTCATGCATGGCCTCGCTGATCGTCGGATGCGGGAAGACGGTGCCGATCAACTCGGCCTCGGTCGTCTCCAAGGTCTTGCCGATCGTGTAGCCCTGGATCATTTCGGTCACTTCGGCACCCACCATATGGGCGCCCAGCAATTCACCGGTCGCCTCATCGAACACGGTCTTCACGAAGCCCTCGGGCTCGCCCAGCGCGATCGCCTTGCCGTTGCCGATGAACGGGAATTTGCC
>SCUQ01000348.1 GCA_004297635.1 Rhizorhabdus sp.
GCCTCGCCGCGCTTACCCCCAGCGTCGATTTCGACCTGATCACCGCCGGCGGCGTCAAGAGCGTGCTGTTCGGCGGCGAGGGCCTGTTCTTCGCGCGGCTGCGGGGGCCGGGCAAGGTGTGGATACAATCGCTCCCCTTCTCTCGCCTGGCCGGACGGATGCTGGCTGCGGCGGGCAGCCGGGGCGGCCAGAATCGTGGCGAGGGATCGGTGCTCGGCGGGTTCGGGGACCTGATCGGCGGCAGGGACTGATCCGGATCGGCGGCAACGCGCTGGACATCCGCCGACCTTAGCGATTACCCAAGGTGCATTGTCCGCCTAGGACACCCCTATCGCTATCGGAACCTGCCCCATGCGCTCGCTCACCGCTCTCCTGACCGCTCCGATCCTGCTTGCCCCTGCGCTTGCGCTGGCGGCGCCCACCTTCGACATCGCCCGCTTCGACCAGGACGTGAAAATGCTGGCCGACGACAGTTTCGAAGGCCGCGCACCCGCGTCCGAAGGCGAGAAGAAGACGATCGCGTTCATCGAACAGCGGATGAAGGCCGCCGGCCTCCAGCCGGGTGGACCCGGCGGCCGGTGGACGCAGGATGTCCCGTTGCTCAAATCGGACATCGTCGGCGCGCCCAGCCTCTCGTTGACGATAGGCGGCACCGCCCGGGCTCTGACCCAGGGCAACGAGATCGCGGTCCGCTCGGCCACCAACGGGCAGGACAGGGTCGACCTGAAGAACGCTCCGCTGGTCTTCGTCGGCTATGGCGTGAAGGCGCCCGAGCGCGGCTGGGACGATTTCAAGGGCGCAGATCTGAAGGGCAAGATCATGGTCGTGCTCGTCAACGATCCCGATTTCGAAGCCAAGGCCGGGGAAGCCGAAGGCGATTTCGGCGGCAAGACGATGACCTATTATGGCCGCTGGACCTATAAATATGAGGAGGGTGCGCGGCAGGGCGCCGCCGGCGTCCTCGTCATCCACGAATATGCTCCCGCATCCTATGGCTGGGCGACGGTCAAGAACTCGAACACCAACACGATGTTCGATATCGTCCGCGCCGATCCCGCCGCCGAACATGTTCCGATGGAGGGATGGATCCAGCGCGATCTCGCCACCGAATTGTTCAAGGCTGCCGGCCTCGATTTCGAGACGATGAAGAAAGCCGCGCAGAAGAAGGATTTCAGGCCAGTCGCGCTGAATGCCGCGATCGACGCGTCCTACGCCGTGAAGGCGGAGAAGATCGTCTCCTACAATGTCATCGGCCGTCTGCCGGGCAAGACCCACCCCGACGAAACGGTGATCTACTCGGCGCATTGGGATCATCTCGGCGTCGGGCAGCCCGACGCGAAGGGCGACCGCATCTATAACGGCGCCAAGGACAACGCCTCGGGTATCGCCGCCCTGCTCGAACTCGGCCGCGCCTTCGCGAAGCAGCCGCGCACCGATCGGTCGATCGTCTTCCTGGCCGTCACCGCCGAGGAAAAAGGCCTGCTCGGTTCCGAATATTATGGCGCCAACCCGGTCTATCCGCTGGCGACCACCGCCGGCATGATCAACATGGACAATATCCTCAGCTCCGGCAAAGCGAAGGATTACACCATCTCCGGCGTCGCCAGGCTCGGCCTGCTCGACATGCTGGTGGCGGAGGGCGGGAAGCTGGGCCGCACCTATGTGCCCGATCCCAAGACCGAAACCGGCGGTTTCTACCGCTCGGACCATTTCCCGATGGCCAAGCAGGGCGTGCCGACAATTTCGTTCAAGCCGGGCATCGACCTGGCGAATGGCGGCATCGAGCGTGG
>SCUQ01000349.1 GCA_004297635.1 Rhizorhabdus sp.
GGATCACAGGCTCTAAGATCGGCCATCAGGCTTGAGGAGGGCATATGCGCATCGGGGTTCCCAAGGAAATCAAGAATCATGAATATCGCGTCGGGCTGACCCCGGCTGCGGTAGCCGAGCTCGTCGCAGCCGGCCACGCCGTGGTCGTTCAGACCGGCGCGGGGCTGGGCATCGATTTCGATGACCAGGACTATCGGGATGTCGGCGCGACGATCGTTGCCGACGCGCCAGCGGTGTTCTCCGGCGCCGACATGATCGTGAAGGTCAAGGAACCCCAGCCGTCGGAAATCGCGCTGCTCGAGGCACGCCACACGCTGTTCACCTATCTCCACCTTGCAGCCGACAAGCCGCAGGCGGAGGGGCTGATGGCATCGGGCGCGACCTGCATCGCCTATGAGACGGTCACGTCGCGTTCCGGCGCGCTGCCGCTGCTCAAGCCGATGTCCGAGGTGGCGGGCCGCATGTCGATCCAGGTCGGCGCCCATTATCTGGAGAAGGAACAGGGCGGCCGTGGCGTGCTGCTGGGCGGCGTGCCGGGCGTGGCGCCCGCGCGGGTCGCGATCCTCGGCGGCGGCGTGGCCGGCGTCAACGCCGCGCAGATGGCGGTCGGCATGCGCGCGGACGTCACCATCTACGACATCAGCAATGATCGCCTTGCCGAGCTCGACATGTTCTTCGGCAGCCAGATCAAGACCGCCTATGCCTCGAAGGCGGCGATCGCCGCCGCCGTGGCCAAGGCTCATCTCGTGATCGGCGCGGTGCTGGTGCCGGGCGCCGCCGCGCCCAAGCTCGTCACCCGCGAGATGCTCAAGACCATGAAGCGCGGCTCGGTGCTTGTCGATATCGCGATCGATCAGGGCGGCTGCTTCGAAACCAGTCATGCGACCACCCACAGCGATCCGGTGTTCGAGGTGGAGGGCGTGATCCACTATTGCGTAGCGAATATGCCGGGGGCGGTCGCCCGTACCTCCGCCTTTGCGCTCAACAACGCGACGCTGCCGTTCGTGCTCAAGCTCGCCAATCTCGGCGCGGAGGCCGCCATGGCCGCCGATCAGCACCTGGCCGCCGGCCTCAACGTTTCTGGCGGCCATATCCGCCATCAGGCCGTTGCCGAAGCGCTGAACCTGCCGTTCACTGCCTGAAGAGCGAACTGTCTTCCTCCCCTCTCTCCTGGGGGGAGGACGGGAGAGGAGGACGAGACCTATCTGCCCCCCTTAGCTCCGGGTCTAAGAAAGTCGGCTTCCCCCGGCCGGTGCCTCCTCTCCCACCCTGTCTTCCCAGAGCATATTCACGTTCCGCGCGGGCCTATCGGACGATCTGGCCCTTCATCCGCTCCAGCTCGATCAGCCGCTGCTCCAGTTCGGGACGCCACGACGCGTTCGCCGGCGAACGATCGAGCAGACCACGCCACGTCGCCTCGGCACGATCGAGCTGCCCAGCCTGCGCATAGGCCAGCCCCATGAAGAAGGGCGGGCCCGGATGGGTCGGATCGATCGTCTCCGCGCGCTGGAAGGCGAGCTGCGCGGCCGGCGACATCAAGCCGCCGCCATGGATCACCATGGCGTTGCCAAGCCCCACCCACAGCGCGGCGCTCTGCGGCCGCTTTTCCAGCGCCCCGCGGATCACGCCGATCGCGTAGAGATTGAGCCCTTGCCGATGAAAGGCATCGGCGGTGGCGAGCACATCGGCATCATTGCCGAACTTGCCGAGCAGCTTCTCGCGCTCCAGGGCGAAATTGCTGTCGGGAACCTTCGAATCCTCGGGCGGCGGCGTGGGTTTGCCCGGAAGGCCGGGGCTTCCCTGCCAGGCATAGCCGGCGACACCGAGGAACAGCGCCGCGCCCAGCAGCTCGGCGCCCCCCTTGGGCAGGCGGCCGAAGCGCCACAGCGCCGCCGCGACGATCAGGGCGAGCCCCAGGAATATCAGCCAGCCGGCCATCAGCCCTTCCTCCGCCGCTTGAGGCGGCCGCTCACGATCCAGATACCCAGCCCGAGGAAGGCGACCGGCAGCAGATAGAGCGGCCAGGTCAATCCATCGAGCGGCGGCTTGAAGCTCACCCAGTCGCCATAGCGTTCGATCAGCCAGGCGCGGATCGCCTCGGGCTTTTCACCGGCTTCGATCCGGGTGCGGATCAGCGCGCGCATGTCGCCCGCCATTTCCGCGTTGGAATCGGCGATCGACTGCCCCTGACAGACCAGGCAGCGGATCGTCTCCATCAGCGCCTTGGCCTGCTTCTCCTGCGCGGGATCGGCCAGCTGTACATCGGCATATTTGGCCGCGGGCATCAGCGAGTCGGCAAGGACAGGGCTGGCGAAGACCAGAAGGAGCGCCGCAAATAATCCGCCCCGGCACGGGGAGGGGGACCGCGCAGCGGTGCAGGGGGCATGAGATTGCGCGCAACCGATCGTACCGAGGAGACGGGCCCGCTCCACCATCCTGCGGATGATCCCCCTCCCGGGGCCGAGGATGAATTGAAGGTGCCCCCTCATTTCACATCCCCCAACGCGGTCATGATGCCCGGCACGTCCTCGGGATTGATGGCGCCGATATGCTGCTTGCGGATGATGCCCCTGCCGTCGACGATGAACGTCTCGGGCACGCCCGACGAGCCCAGGGCGATCTGGACGCTGCTGTTGGGATCACCACCGATGGCGCGGAAAGGATCGCCGTTGCGCTGGATGAAGCGGGCGAGATCCTCCGGCCGGTCGCGGATGGCGATGCCATAGACCGGCACCCCGGCTTCGGCGAGTTGGCGAAGCTGCGGGGCCTCGGCGATGCAGGGAATGCACCAGCTGGCGAACACATTGACAAGGTGCGGCTGGCCGTTGGCCAGTTCGGCGCTCGACAGCCCCGGCTTGCCGGGAAGCGCCGGGGCGAGTGCGAAGCGCGGCATCGGCTTGCCGATCAGCTTCGACGGGATCGTCTTGCTTTCGGGGCTGATGAGCCCACCCGCGAAGACGACCAGGAAGATCAGAAACATGCCCAGCGGCAGCCAGATCAGCAGCTTCCTCATATCGTGCTCCGCGGCGGCGCGTGCCGTACCTCGCGGCGGACGCGGCCGATCAGCGAGAGCAGGCCGCCAAAAGCGACCAATGCGCCACCCAGCCAGATCAGCGTCACGAACGGCTTCCACCACAACCGCAGCTGCCACCGCCCCTCATCATCGGAACGGCCGACGACGATATAGAGCTGGCCGTCGAGCACGGTGGTGATCGCCGCCTCGTTGGTCTCGGTCTGCGGCGAAGGGAAATTGCGTGTCTGCGGGTGCAAGGTGAAAGGGGCGCCATTACCGCGCTGGGCGACGACGGTACCCTCTATCGCCGTGTAATTGGGTCCCGCGACCGGCATCACGTCATCGAGCCGGACGGTGTAGGGGCCGACCCTGTGGCTCTCGCCAATTCGGGCGGCAACCAGCGTTTCCTTGGTGAAAGCGCTCTCGGCAGCCATCCCGGCCATGCTGACCGCAATGCCGAAATGTGCGATCACCATGCCCCATATATAGAAGGGGGTTCGCCGCAGATTGCGGCCCCATAGCGGCGCGAAGCTCGCAAGGCCGACGCCCGATGCCGCGACGAGGCCGAGCAGCGGCAGTATCCGGATGCCCGGTGCCAGCAATATCACCGCCAGCAGCGCCAGCGCCGACAGCAGCAGCGGCCCGGCAAGGCGGATCAGCGTCGCCTTCAGGTCATCGCGCCGCCAGCGCATGATCGGCCCGGCGGCCATCACGGCGACGAGCACCAGCGCGAGCGGCCCGGCGGCACTGTTGAAATAGGGCGGGCCTACCGACAGCTTCTCGCCGGTCACGGCCTCGGCAACCAGCGGATAGAGGGTGCCGACCAGGACGATGCCGAGGATCGCCGACAGCAGCAGATTGTTGATGACGAGCGAGCCTTCCCGGCTGACCGCGTCGAAGCGCGATCCCTCGCGCACCGTGCCTACCCGCAGGGCGAACAGCGCGAGCGCACCGCCGATATAGATGGCGAGCAGTGCCAGGATGAAGGTGCCGCGCTTGGGATCGACCGCAAAGGCATGGACCGAGGTGAGGATGCCCGACCGGACCAGGAAGGTGCCGACCATCGAC
>SCUQ01000350.1 GCA_004297635.1 Rhizorhabdus sp.
GCGGGCGGATGCTGCGGTTGCCAATCGGTGTGAAGTCGTTGAGACAGCGTCTCAGCGCCGCGCCGCCGCCGCCCGCGCGATGGTCAGAAGTTCCTCGCCGATCAAGACCATGCCGGCGGTTCCTGAGCGTTTATAGGCGCGTTCGAGCGCGGCCAGACGGGTGGTCGCGGTCGCCAGCCGATCGGGTGTCCAGCGCTGAAGAAGCCCGGCCATCACCTTCTGATCCTTCCAGAAGATCGCCTT
This sequence comes from Rhizorhabdus sp., assembly GCA_004297635.1. Lineage (GTDB taxonomy): Bacteria > Pseudomonadota > Alphaproteobacteria > Sphingomonadales > Sphingomonadaceae > Rhizorhabdus. Next base: position 244 of record SCUQ01000350.1, read on the forward strand.
GCCGGCGCCGGCCATCACCGCATCGACGCTCTGCCCGGCGGCGACCTCGGCACGCAGTGGCATGACCTGGGCGATGCGGCGGAGCAGCGCGCGGACGACGCTGATCGCTTCGTTCGGGCCGATCAGCGCCAGTTCGGCGGCGGCCTCTTCGGCCCGGCCGCCCATCACCGCGTCGACGATCGCGCCAAGATCGCTCTCGTCATTGGCGGCGCCGATCGCGCCGAGCGCAGCCATGTCGGCGGGCCTCGGCTCGTCGGGCGCGGCATCGAGGAACAGCGCCAGTTTCTCCAGCTCGCGCGCCATCAGCCCGCGATCGGCATTGGTCGCCGCGACCAGAGCGTGCGCGGCGCGCGGCTCGAGCCGCAGGCCCAATTCGCGCGCGATCTCGGTGGCGACCTGATCCGCCTGGCGTCCCTCGGGAAGGTAGGAGGCGAAGGCCAGGGCCGCGCCGGAGGCGAGCGCCAGCTTCACCAGCTTGGCGTCCTTGCGCAGATTGCCGGCGATGACGACCACCGGATTGCCGGCCGAGGTCGCTTCGAGAAGCGCCTGGGCGGCATCGATGATCTCGTCGCCGGCAGGATCGACCCGGATATGCCGGGCGCCGCCGAACAAAGAGATCGAGGCGGCTTCGTCGGCAAGCCGGGCGGGGTCGTCCTTAAGCTGGGTGCCGCTCAGATCGATCCGTTCGGCATCGGCGCCCATCGCCTTGTCGAGCCGGGCGGCCAGCGCACGCGAGCCTGATTCGTCGGGCCCGTAGAGCAGGATCAGCCGTATCGCGGGGTCGGGCCTGTCGAGCGCCCGCGCGACCTGGCCGGCATCTGCCTTCACGGCTTCGTGCTGCGCCCCGCATAGGCGGCGATGCGGGCGACGATCTGGTCTGCCAGCATGTCCGACAGCCGCTCCAGCGCGGTCTGCTCGGCGGCGACGGTGGCATATTCGGACCCAGTCACGTCGATGCCGGCATCGGCGGCGGCGGTCTGGTCGAGCAGCACGCTGCCGGTCGTGGCATCGAGCAGGCGATAGCGGGCGCGGAGCGTCCGCCGCTCGCGGCTGATCGCATTATCCTGGCGGATGCCGAGGCCGGTGATGTCGTCATCGAGCTCGACCTCGAGCTTGTAGCGCGGGGTGGCGTCGCCCTGGCGGTGGAGACGGTCGCTGAGCGCGTTGCGCACCAGCCATCCGCGCTGCCCGCCGATCGCCGCGACCTCGACCGAGCGGAGCGTGCTTGCCACCGGCCCCGCGCCGCCGCTGCCGTAGAGCGGGCGCAGGTTGCAGGCCGGCAGCACGGCGAGAGCAGACAGGATGCCGAGCAGTCCGAAAACCCTCCCCATAGGGGACGAGCGGAACGAAGGGAGGTGCTCCAGCCCCTTCATGCGACGATGTTCACCAGACGGTCGGGCACGACGATCACCTTCTTCGGGGTGGCGCCTTCGAGCAGCTTCACGATTTTCTCGGAGTTGAGCGCCATCCGCTCGAGCGCATCCTTCGGCGCACCCTTGGGGGCGGTCAAGGTGTCGCGCAGCTTGCCGTTGACCTGCACCGCGATCGTCACTTCGTCATCGATCAGCAGCGCCGGATCATGTTCGGGCCAGGCGGCATCGGCGACCAGGCCGGATTCGCCCAGCCGCGCCCAGGCTTCCTCGGCGAGATGCGGCACCATCGGCGCGACCAGGCGGACCAGCGTGCGGGCCGCGGCGGTGCGGCTTGCCGAAGGGGCGGCCTTTTCGATCGCATTGGCGAGCTCGTGGATCTTGGCGACCGCCCGGTTGAAGCCCAGCGCTTCGATATCGGCGGCGATTCCGGCGATGGCCCTGTGCAGCCTGCGGTCGAGCTCCTTGTCGGATCCGTCGCCGCCATCGGCCGCGTCGGTGATCCGCCACAGCCGGTTGACGAAGCGCCAGCAGCCCTCGATGCCGCTCTCGGTCCATTCCAGGTCGCGCTCGGGCGGGCTGTCGGACAGCATGAACCAGCGCACCGCATCCGCGCCATATTGGTCGACGATCGGGCCGGGATCGACGACATTCTTCTTGGACTTGGACATCTTCTCGATGCGGCCGACCGTGACCGCCTCGCCGGTCGCGGTGACGATGCCGTTCGAGACGTCCTCGGGGCTTAGCCAGTTGCCGGCCAGGTCCTTATAGGTTTCGTGCGTCACCATGCCCTGGGTGAACAGGCCGGTGAAGGGTTCCTTGACCCCGATCTTGCCGATCCGCTCCAGCGCGCGGGTCCAGAAGCGGGCGTAGAGCAGGTGCAGGATCGCATGCTCCACGCCGCCGATATATTGGCCGACCGGCATCCAGCTCTCGGCCACAGCGCGGTCGAACGGTTGGTCGTCGGGCTGGCTGGCGAAGCGGATGAAATACCAGGAGCTATCGACGAACGTATCGAGCGTGTCGGTCTCGCGCCGGGCGGGCGTGCCGCAGGACGGGCAGTCGACATGCTTCCAGGTCGGATGGCGGTCGAGCGGGTTGCCGGGAATGTCGAAGCTGACATCCTCGGGCAGGATCACCGGCAGCTGCTCCTTCGGAACGGCGACCGGACCGCAGCCGTCGCAATGGATGATCGGGATCGGCGTGCCCCAGTAGCGCTGGCGCGAGACGCCCCAGTCGCGCAGCCGCCAGACGGTGGTGCCGGTCCCCCAGCCCTCGGCCTCGCCGCGCCGGATGACGGCGGCCTTGGCGTCCTCCACCGAAAGCCCGTCGAGGAAGGCCGAATTGACGATCTTGCCGGGCCCGACATAGGCTTCGTCGCCGATCGGCGTACCGGCTTCCTCGGGCGAGAGGGCGACGACGCGCTTGACCGGCAGCGCATATTTGCGCGCGAAATCGAGGTCGCGCTGGTCATGCGCCGGGCAGCCGAACACCGCGCCGGTGCCATAATCCATCAGCACGAAGTTCGCGACGAACAGCGGCAGCGTCCAGTCCGGGTCGAGCGGATGGACGACCGACAGGCCGGTATCAT
>SCUQ01000351.1 GCA_004297635.1 Rhizorhabdus sp.
AGCTGGCATTGCGGATCGATGTACGCCGCGCCAGACTGGCGATCCGAGCAGTTAAGGCGAATCAATGAACGATATCAATTGGGATGCGCCCGCGCGCCTTCACGAGCGCAACGATGGCGGCTCCGACATGTTTTACGATTTCAAGACGCTCAGGAGCGGTTCGCTCGCCGAACTCATCGCGCATGTGATGGCGCTGCCCGCCGAGGACCGCCAGCGGGTCGTGATCGATTCACTCAGCGGATCGATCAACATCCGGGATATCACCGCTCTGGCGGCACGGCCGGATTTCCCGGCGGACTGAAAGCTCACACCTTCAGTTCAAGGCTGTCATAGGAGCAGACGATCTCCAGCGGGGCGCGGTCCTTGCGGTTGAGCGCCTCGTAGCGGACCGTCTCGTCGAACAGGCTGTCGATATCGGCATCGCTGCTGGTCGGTTCATGGTGGAACAGGACAAGCTTCTTCGCCCCGGCGCCATGGCAGAGATTGACCGCCATCACATTGCTCGAATGGCCCCAGTCGGCCTTCAGCGTGATGCTCTCCGCCAGCGAATACATGGTGTCGCAGACGACCAGATCGGCCTGGTCGAAAAAGGCCTCGAACGCCTCCTTGTCGGGGATGTCGTCCATCCGGTGCTCGGCATCGGTCGAGAAGACGAAGGTCTTGCCGTTCTTCCTGAACTTCCAAGCATAGGAGACATGGCTGTGGTCCTGCGGCATCAGCTCCACGTCGATCCCGTCGACAGTATAGCGCTCGCCGGGCGTTAGGACCTTGAACTCGATCTTCGCGCGCAGCCAGTCGAACGAGACCGGGAAGCTGATCTCCTCCTGCTGGCGGCGCAGCGCCGCCTCGCAATCGGCGTGGCCCGAATGGATGACGATATGGGCACCTGGATCGAAGGCCGGGCCGAAGAAGGGAAAGCCCATGATATGGTCCCAGTGCAGGTGGGACATGAAGAAATTATAGGTCCGCGAATGCCCCTGGGCGACGCGGCGAAAGGCGTCGTTGCCCAATTCGCGCAGGCCCGAACCCATGTCGAGGATGAAGAAGCTGTCGTCGGCGCCCTCGATCTCGAGACAGGTGGTGGCGCCCCCATAGCTGTGCCCCTCGCCGAAGCGCATCTCGCTGTTGATGAAGGCGCGGGCCTCGTCCTCGTCGGCGAAGCTGCGGCCCTGCGCCCGCATCAGCGCATTGACCAGCTTGTCCTCGATAGCGCGGGCACGTGGCGCGACGGGCAGCGATCCCCTTGTACCCCAGAAGCGGACCAGCATTCCCAAGGCGTTCAGACTCCATTCCCGTCGATATGGTCGACGATGTCGAAGATCAGCTGATAGCGGCTGATCTCCAGCACTTCGCGCAGGGCCGGCGTCGGCCGGGCCAGCACGATCTTAACATTGCTGTTGATCGCCTCCTTGCGCGCGATGGTCAACGCCATCAGCGCGGCCGCCGACATATGATCGACCGCCGAAAGATCGATCACGAAGTCGCCAGGCCCCGCCGCGGCCTGCGCCACGCCGTCACGAAGATGGCCCAGGAAAACGTCGCGCGCGCCATCATCGATGTCGCCCGCCGGATGTCCTACCGGCCCTCGCGTCGATGAGGACGCCGCCCAAATCATCGAAGCCCTCCCCCGCTCCGTTCGAGGGGGAAGCTTAGGGCCAGTTCGGATCGGCTGCAACGGGCCTGATTACCGGCTTGTCAGCAGGCGGCGGACATGCGGCAATATGCCGCGAACGATCACCGAAACCCCGCGTTCATTGGGGTGGATCGCGTCGCCGATATGCAGCGAGCGATTCCCGACCACGCCCTGGAGGAAGAAGGGATAGAGCCCGGCCTTATGCTTCGCGGCAAGCCGCGCATAGATCGGGTCGAACCGCCGGGCATAATCCTTGCCCAGATTGGGCGCGGCGACCATGCCGGCGAGCAGGATCGGGATATCGCGCCGGCGGAGTTCGCCCAGGATCGCGTCGAGATTCGCTTCCGCCCGCGCCGGATCGAGCCCGCGCAGCATATCGTTGGCGCCGAGCTCGACGATGACGAGATCGGGCTTCGCCTTGAGCGAGGCGAGCACCCAGGCGAGGCGCGCCTTGCCCTGCGCGGTGGTGTCGCCCGAAACGCCGGCATTGTGCACCCGCGCCGACACGCCCGACTTGCGCAGCGCCGCTTCCAGCTGCGGCGCGAAGCCCTGCCCCGGCGGCAGCCGATAGCCGGCGGTAAGGCTGTCGCCAAAGGCGAGGACCAGCTTGTCGGCGGCCTGCGCCGAAGCGGGAAACAGGGCGAGAGCGAGAAAGGCGAATAGAAGACGCAGCGATTTCATGCACCGGATATTGGCATGGGACGGCCGAATGTCACCCCCCCCACCCGGCGGAGGACAGCAGTAACCGGTCAACGCCGCTTCAGCAGGGGGTAGGGATTGACTGCCTCGCCCTGCCACCAGCCTTCGCCGGGCGCCATCGCGTTGATCGCATAATGAAGATGCGGCGCCTCCGGGCTCGCGTCGCCGGTCGAGCCGACCGTGCCGATCACCTGGCCCTGCGCGACCCTGTTGCCCTCGGCAAGGCCCGGCACATAGGAATCGAGATGCGCATAATAGTCGATCCACTGGCCGCCGGTGCGGCGCACATAGATGGTGCGCCCGCCCAACCGGCTGTCGAACAGCTTCTCGACCGTGCCGGCCGCCGCCGCGATCACCGGTGTCCCGCGCGGCGCCAGGATGTCGATCGCGTCATGGACCCGACCTTCGCCGCGGGCATCGTCGAAGGTGTCGCTGAGCTGGTCGGCCCGCACCCCGGCAACGGGGATGACGAGCGGCCCCTGCACGCCCAACGGGCCGCGGGGCCGCAGGCTGCCCGTCGCCATGGATGGCTGCCGGCCACCCCCGGCAGACGGCGCCGCCGCCTCGCGCGGCGCGCGCTCGTGGCTGCCGGGCAGGTTGAGCGCGACCACCCAGACCACATAGCCGACCGCCAGCAGTAGCAGCAGGATCGCGATCTTGCGGACCATCGGCGGCCTATTCCTGGAAGATCGCCGGCGTACCCGGCTTCACCATCAACGCAAGCCGCGCCGCATCCCAGTTGGTCAGGCGGATGCAGCCATGGCTTTCGGTCCGGCCGATCTTCTCGGGGTGCGG